>JAMONC010000051.1 GCA_027066725.1 Desulfobacterales bacterium | reverse complement strand
CTTAAAACCTGTTTCAATGAACAAATTATGTGCTTGATTTATTGTAACATCTTCATTGAGTGAAATTACAGGGCTAGACATATAATTTTTTACTTTTAATTGCTTTTCTAATATCGCTACAAGCTTAAGTTCTACTTCTGCTATAGGAATATCTTTAAGAGTAACGAAAGCAGCGGATTTATGCCCGCCTCCTCCTAATTCAGTTAATATATTACCTATATGTATTCTATCATCTTTACTTCTACCTATAATTATTACTTTATTAACAAGCATTATTAGTATAAAGACTACATCTACTTTAAATAATTCCATTAAATGTTTAGCTAATATAGCAATATCAGGTACATATTCTTTTAGATTAGCTTTAGATATTAATATTTTTATATTCCCAATAGTAATAGTATTAGAATTAGATAATAACTTATTAAGTAATTGTATATGTTCAGGAGTTATTCTAGATTTATCAGATAGGACTTCTGAAATTGTCTTTAAGTCTGCTCCTTGTTCAATAAGCCATGCAGCTTGTCTTAAATCTTCTGCAGTTGTTGATATATATGTAAAAAAGCCTGTATCTTCATAAATACCAAGAGCCAATAAAGTAGCTTCATCTGGAGTTAGTTTTATATTTGTCTTTCTTAATTCCTCAATCATTATAGTTACATTTGAACCAGTAGGTTTATAATAGAACTTATCAGCTTTTATGTCATTATCTTTAGAAGCATGATGATCATATACAATAACTTCAATATCTTTCTTTTCTAAAAGATATCGAATATCTTTATTTATTCGTTTTTTATTGCTTGTATCTACTATTATTATTCGCTTTATATTTTTAATATCTATTTCTTTGAATTTTTTAGGATTTAATAGATAGGTAGTACTTTGTAGTATGAAATCTTTTGGCGCTTTTGATTGGGATTCAGGTAGTATTATTACTGCTTCGGGATATAGCTTTTTAGCAGCTAAAGTGGAAGCAATAGCGTCAAAATCAGCATTTATATGGGTAACAATAATTGTATTAGGTGCAAGTTGGGATAGAGCCAATTGCTGTCTATCTGGTTTAATATTTACAAATCCCGGCTCAAATGGACTGTTAATCCTTTTGAGCCGGTGATATTTCTATTTTTCTTCTTTTTTATATGGGTTAACTGTAAGCACTGGACAAGGTGCATTTCTTACTACACCCTCTGCTACACTACCAAAGACAACCTTTTCTAGTCCTTTTCTACCATGTGTTCCTATTACAATAATATCCGCTTCTAACTTTTTAGCATATCTACAGATTTCATCCACTACATCTCCCATGGATACATGGGTTTCTGGAGGAATCTTTACAAAGTATTTATCTACAAAACGCTCCATTGCACGTTTTGCTCCTTTTATTAATTGATCTTCATATGTAGAAAACCAAGTTCCTCCGAGCTCAAATCCGGCAAATTCTTCAGGGCCCCTTACAACATGAAGAAGATGTATTGTTGCCCCAAATTTATCCCTCAAAAGCTTTGCATAAGGCAATACCCGCTTTGTACTAGATGTAAAATCTACAGGATAAAGAATTGTCTTAATATCTATTCCCATCTCTTCCTCCTCCTTTTCAAATTTCTTTGTACAATGTGCTTCCCCCTTACTAGTTTTTCGTCCCCATTGAGGATATATTTAGAAGGGAACTTGCACAATTCATTTTTTACATTTAAAAACTCTTAATTTAAATAATTATAACATATATCACGCTTGATGTGCATATTATTAGTTCCTATAATGTTATTTTTAGATTTATAAATTAAAATTTTAAAAAAAGCTATAATTAAAACATAAACATAAAAGGAGCTATGTAAATGGGATTAACTGTTACTGAAAAAATTATTTCAAAACATCTTATTGAAGGAGAGATGAAACCTAGGAGCCCTATTGCTATAAAGATAGATCAAACCCTTACTCAAGATGCTACTGGCACAATGGCATATCTTGAGTTTGAAGCAATAGGGATAGATAGGGTGCGTACAGAATTATCTGTAAGTTATGTAGATCATAATCTTTTACAATCTGATTTTAAGAATGCTGATGATCATAGGTTTTTACAATCTATCGCAGCTAAAATTGGAGCCTATTTTTCAAAGCCAGGAAATGGTATTTGTCATCAGGTACATTTAGAGAGATTTGCTGTACCAGGGAAAACCCTTCTTGGTTCAGATAGTCACACCCCAACTGCTGGTGGTTGTTCTATGTTAGCTATTGGAGCAGGGGGGCTAGATGTTGCTATGGCAATGGCAGGTGAGCCCTTTTATCTAAACATGCCTGAGGTTATTGGAGTAAAACTTACAGGTAGCCTTCCTGATTGGGTATCAGCAAAAGATGTTATACTAGAGCTCTTAAGACGTCTTAGTGTTAAAGGTGGGGTGGGGAAGGTAATGGAGTATTTTGGCCCTGGGGTCAAGACACTTTCTGTTACAGATAGGGCGGCTATTGCCAACCTTGGTACAGAGCTTGGAGCAACAAGTACAGTATTTCCTTCAGATGAGGTGACTTTAGAATTTTTAAAGATGCAAAAGCGTGAGGAGTGTTGGCAAGAAATTGTTGCAGATTCTGATGCTCAATATATTGAGATTATAGAGATAGATCTTTCATCTCTTGAACCAATGATTGCATGTCCCTCTTCACCTGATAATGTTGTAAAGGTAAAAGACATAGAGGGACGTCCTGTACATCAGGTAATAATTGGTTCTTGTGCCAATTCATCTTATAGGGATATTGCAGTTGCTGCTAAGGCGCTAGAGGATAGAAGTATTCATCCGCAAGTAAGTTTTGAAATAAATCCTGGAAGTAAGCAAGTTCTTGAAAACCTTGATGTATCAGGTCACCTTAAAACTCTGATCCATGTTGGAGCACGTATTCATCAAAGTGGCTGTTTAGGTTGTATTGGAATGGGACAAGCTCCCGCTACAAATACTATATCTCTTAGGACCTTTACAAGAAATTTCCCTGGAAGAAGTGGTACTAAAAATGATCAAGTATATCTTTGTAGCCCTGAGACAGCTGTTGCCTCTGCAATAACAGGTAAGATTACTGATCCAAGAACATTAGGAGAGGCGCCTAAGATATCTTGGCCATCTGATTATATAATAAATGATATAGGGATTATTGAGCCACCAGCAGATGGTTCTGAAGTAGAAATAATAAGAGGGCCTAATATAAAACCACTTCCTAAATTTGATGTTTTACCTGATGATTTGATTGTTACGGTAATATTAAAGGTAGAGGACAATATCACCACAGACCATATAATGCCAGCAGGTAGTAAGATTTTACCATTAAGAAGCAATATTGAGGCAATAAGTGAATATGTATTTTCTGCTATAGATCCTGAGTTTCCTAAAAAAGCAAAAGAAAATGCCCCTGTTGCTATTGTAGGGGGTGAAAATTATGGACAAGGGTCATCTAGAGAACATGCAGCACTTGCTCCACGCTATCTTGGAGTAAGACTAAAACTTGTAAAGAGTTTTGCAAGAATACATAAGGCAAACCTTATAAATTTTGGTATAGTACCATTAATTTTTGCAAATTCTAAAGATTACGAAGAGATATCCCAAGGAGATACCCTTATTATTAAAGATATAAAACAAGCTCTACTTTCAGGAGCAAAGGAGTTAGAGGTAGAGATAAAAGATAAAAAGAAAATAAAGGCTATTTGCGATCTCTCAGAAAGAGACCGTAAGTTAATATGTGCTGGCGGACTTTTAAACTGGGCCAAACAAAAACTTAGTAGTTAGTTATAAAAT
>JAMONC010000050.1 GCA_027066725.1 Desulfobacterales bacterium | reverse complement strand
TACTAAAGGACTTATGGCATCTGTACCATATGGGGATGTAATAAAGGCGGGCAAACTTAAACCAATAAAAGGTTCTGTACCTCCAGTAGGTACAAAAATTTCAGGTTGTAATTTTCATCCTAGATGTCCTTTTGCAAAAGAAATATGTAAAAGTTGTCCTCCCAAACTTAAACAAATCTCTGAGTTCCATAGAGTTTACTGTCATTTAGTTTAAAGAATTAATTAATTTAAAAATTAAAAAAAAATTTTTGTTATTTCTTTTAAAACATTTGACCAATTCTATAGGAATTACTAGAATAGTTAAATAAGCAAATTCTGGGTGGTTAAGTTCATGCTGGTTTCGTCTTTCTAACTTTCTTTCAGCTCGAGATTTTCAGGGGGAGCTCTTATGGATAACGGGCAAAAGATCCAAGAACAAGAGATGATTTTAGATGATGAAATGGTGGAGGTGGGATGTGAATTTCTTAAGTCTTTGGCACATCCAATCAGATTAAAGATTTTGTGTCTCCTTCAAAATTCAGAGATGAGTGTGGGAGAACTCCAAAATTATTTAAAGACAAGTACAGCAAATATTTCTCAACATCTCGCAATTATGAGGCATTCAAAGATTATAACCAGTAGAAAAGATGCAAATTACATTTATAATCGAATTGCAGATCCAAAGATTGTAGAGTTTGTTGAGAAATTAAAAGAAATCTGTATAGAGAAATCTTTAAGATAGTTAAACTTAGTTTAAGTTTTAAGTTAATTTAGTTAAAAAGATTATACCACCAATACCATTTGTGTTTCTTTAAAAAGGTTTGCCTTTTAGCAACCTTTTTAAGAAGTACTTTTGCCTTTTTTACAGCAGGAGTGTTGGGATAATGTGTCATTAAATACTTGCATCTATAAATAGCTTGAGGGAGTTGGTTAGTTCTATAGTACCAGTTAGCTACAACAAGTTCATGTTCTGCAAGTCTTTCTCTTGCTATAGATATCCTACGTATAACCTCTTTTTTATAAGGTGTATTAGGAAATTGGTTTAATAGTCTTTCATAAATTTCTATAGTCTTATGAGTATTTGTTTGATCTCTATCTGGAGAACACATAAGATTAAAATAACAGGAACCTTCTTGAAAAAGGGCATATGGTACAAACTGATTAGCTGGATGTAGTCTTATAAATTCTTCATATAAAGGTATGGCTTCTTCATAGTCTCCATCATAAAATTTACAATCTGCATAATATAAAGAAGCCAAAGTAGCATATGGACTAAAAGGAAATTGATCTTGTATTTGTTTGAATAGATCTTGTGCTAGAACATAACGTCCATGAGAAAAGTATCCCATTGCTTTTTGGTATAATAAGTTTGCAGTAGGTGGAGCACTTTGTTTTTTAAACCAATGGCTTATTGATGCACATCCTCCTAGGTAAAAGGATAAAAACAATAATAAAAATATGCCGGAGCACTTTTTAATTATTCTACCCCGGCATATTGCACTTTTCACCTCTGAGGCATTTAAGATGCCTTGTAGTTGCATAATTTTTTACCTGTTTCCTTTATTTTTAATCTAAAAGGCGATCTAATGCTGCTTGTATCATTGGTTTACCAACTGCACCTGTGATCTGGTCTACTGCTTGTCCTCCTTTAAATAATATAAGAGTAGGAATTGCTCTTATCCCAAAACGTCCAGGTGTAATTGGATTGTCATCTACATTCATCTTTGTGATTTTAACTTTTCCATCATATTCTCCTGCCAATTCTTCAATTACAGGAGCAATTGCTCTACATGGGCCACACCAAGGTGCCCAAAAATCTACTAATACAGGAATATTACTGTTTAAAACCTCTTGTTCAAATGTAGCATCTGTAATATGTACGACTTTATCTTCAGACATAATACCTCCTCAACTAAAACATAAGACATAATTATAAAAACCTAACCCCTTTACATCCTTACTATCTGCAGAATGTATGGCACAGGGTTAATCATGTCAAGTAATTAGAAAAAATTACTGTAAGTCCTTTTGTTCAAAAAGTGAAGGAGTAGCCTTTAATCGTTTAACTACTCTATCTTTTCCAATTGCAACTAATACATCAAAGAGCCCTGGACCTACAGATTGTCCTGTCACAACAGTCCTAATACCATTTATGATAATTCCTGCTTTTATTTGTTTTTCCTCAGCAAAGTTGCGTATAACTTCCTCTGTATTTTCTAATGTAAATTGTTCTAGTTCTTCTAATTTTTCTGCAAGTTCAGGTAACCACTTAGCAAGTTCAGGATGTTTTAAGATGTTTTTTTTAACTGCCTTTGGATCAAATGGGTATTCATCGGAAAAATATGCTCTTCCAAGATTAACAAAGTCTTTTAATGTATGATATCTAGTTCTTATAAGATCTAATGTTTCAAGAAACCATTTTCTTTTTTCTCCTTCATAGGCAGGATTCCATAGACCTTCTCTTAAAAATTCTTGTTTTACATAAGAGGCAATTTCTTCTATGGGCAAATTTCTTAAATAATGTGCATTAATAGATAGGGCCTTTGGGTCTGTAAAGAATTTGGGATCTCCTGGTCGATAATTAAATATCGAGTTTGCTCTTCCAATTCCTTCAAGTGAAAATGCCTCTATTAACTCTTCAAGAGAGTATATTTCTTTGTCATCGGGCCCATGCCAACCAAGTAATACTAAAAAGTTTACAAGAGCCCATGGGATAAAGCCATGTTCTCTATAAAATTGTACTGATACTACTTCTCCATGTGTACGCTTAGATATCTTCCTCTTTTTTAAGTCAAGGGTAAGGGGCATATGTGCAAACACAGGTATTTTGGCTCCTAACGCCTTATAGATAAGTAATTGCTTGGGGGTGTTTGCAAGTCCATCTTGACCACGGATAACATGAGTAATTTTGTCTCTAATATCATCTACTGCATTTGAAAGTAGATATAAAGGAGAGCCGTCTGAACGTACAATTACAAAGTCTTCAATGTCTTTAAAACGCCTTTCTATTTTTCCATAAACTACATCATCAAAACTTATAACACCATCTTCTTCGGGAACTTTAAAGCGTATACAATAAGGAAGGCCAGCTTTTTCTTTTTCTGCAATTTCTTCCGGAGTTAAATTTCTACATGTCTTATCATACTTAAAGGGGCGTTTTTCTTTTTTAGCTTGTTCTCTTTTAGCATCTAGCTCTTCTTTAGTACAAAAACATTTATACGCCCAACCCAATTCAATAAGTTTTTGAGCAGCTTGTTTGTGTTCCTCTATATGAGCAGACTGAAAATAAGGGCCTTCATCCCAGTCAAGTCCTAACCAAGTGAGTCCATCAATTATTCCTTTAATTGAATCTTCTGTAGAACGTTCTTTATCTGTATCTTCTATTCTGAGGATAAACTTGCCATTGTGTTTTTTAGCAAACAACCAATTATATATAGCAGTTCTTGCCCCACCAATATGTAAATAACCCGTAGGACTTGGGGCAAAACGTACCCTAACTTCGTCCGACATAATAAACTCCTTTAGTTTTTTGATATTTATTTATCTTTTTATAAAGCTCAAAAAAGATATATCAAAAGAAGAGATTTATAAAGTAAAAATACTAAAAATCTAAAAAAAGTGGATAAGTTATTAGTATTCTTTTTTGATCTCTGTTTGAATATTTTTCTTAAATATTTTATAAGCCTTTTGTTTTTTAGTTGTTAGTATGTTGGACTGTTTTGCTGTTTTTATAATTCTTGTGGATATAAAAACCATTAAGTTTGTTTTTTCTCCAGAATTTTTCTTATATTTAAATAACCAACCTA
>JAMONC010000049.1 GCA_027066725.1 Desulfobacterales bacterium | reverse complement strand
TGCTCCAGGAACATCAACTATCTCCATACCTGCCCAAACGCCGAGTCCTTTTATAAGATCAACTGCTGCAACTACAGCACCTTCTATATCATATAGTTCTTTTAAAGTAGGGATTCTTGGCCTTCTTCCTTGCCCCCATGGCCAAAGGGAATTAGCAGGGAGTTTCCCCTCAGCTCTTCTTTTTTCATTTACTGGGTGATGATGGAAAAATGTTATAGCCTTTGTTAAGAGTTCATAAAGCATTGGCTCTTCTTCGTAAGTGTGCCATGCCTCTGTTACATCCATACCAGTAAAGTCATGAGGAGGTACTGTTGGTATCCCTTCAGGCCCTCCTTTCCAAATAAGTACATGTCTATAACTTACACCAGGTATTAGATCAAATGATCTAGGTGGTACATGAGGAGCAAAATCCTTAAGTAACTGGTGAGCCTCTTCAGTAGTTATATGACCTGCACTATAATCGTGCATATAGACTCTTCCTTCTCTAAAGCTTAGAGTGACAAGGTTACATCTATAAGCTACGTCTTCAGGATTCATTTTTACGCCAAGGGCTGCTGCCTCTAAAGGGCCTCTTCCTGTATAGTATTTTTTGGGATCATAGCCCATAAGAGACATATTAGCTACATCACTTCCAGGAGGATATCCTTCTGGTACTGTGCGTACAGTACCTAAACAACCAAGCCTTGCAAGTCTATCCATGGCAGGAGTTCTTGCCACCTCCAATACAGTTTTTCCACCAAGAGAATCTATTGGAAAATCTGCCATACCATCTCCAACAAGCACTAAATACTTTTTGTTTTCTGCTTCTTCCAAGTTCTGGTTTATTCTTTCTTCGTTCACTTTACTAAGACCTCCTTTTCTTAGGAGATGATTTTTGATGTGTCTAATAAAGAGAATTCTTTGATTCTACTCTTATTAGGACTGTTTTATCTGTTACTATTTGTAATTGATCTATCTTTTCTAGTGCTGCTTTTATCTGTTCTTCTTTAGCTTCATGAGTAAGCATTACTACAGGAACTGACTTCTTTTTTTGGCCTCTACCTTTTTGAACTACAGAATCAATGCTTATACCATGTTCACCTAGTATGCCAGCAATCTTTGCAAGAACACCAGGTTGATCTACTGCAGAAAACCTAAAATAATATCTTCCTGTTGTTTCTGACATTGGTTTTAGTTTAAGTTCTTTTAACTCATTAAAAGGAATGCCAGTAGAATAAACCCTGTTTATAGCTGACTTAGATATATTCCTTGCAATATCAACTATATCAGATACTACTGCACTTCCAGTTGGCATCTGTCCAGCTCCAAGTCCATATAATAGGACTTTACCAACAGAGTCTCCTACAAGATATATAGCATTATATGCCTGATTTACCTGTGCTAAAAGATGTGATTCAGGAACCATTGTAGGATGTATCCTAAGTTCTATACCATCCTCATGTTTTCTTGCGATTGCAAGAAGTTTTATCCTGTAACCAAATTCTGATGCAAAGGATATATCAATTGGTTTTAATGTAGTTATTCCTTCTGTATATATATCATCAAGACTTACCTTTACTCCAAATGAGAGCATTGCCATTATGGCAAGTTTATGTGCTGTATCAATCCCCTCTACATCATAGGTAGGATCAGCCTCTGCATATCCAAGCTCCTGTGCTTTTTTAAGGGCTTGTTCAAATGATATCCCTTGATCTGTCATAGAGCTTAATATGTAATTAGCAGTACCATTCATAATTCCAAGCACTATCTTGATATCATTTGCAACGAGTCCTTCTTTTACTGTTTTAATAACAGGAATTCCTCCACCTACACTTGCCTCAAAACCAATTTCAACATTGTTTTTATATGCTTCATTAAATATTTCATGTCCATGGGTTGCTAATAGTGCCTTATTAGCAGTTACTACATGTTTACTGTTTTTTATGGCTTTTAGTATAAAACTTTTAGCTGGCTCTATCCCACCAATAAGTTCTATAACAATTTTAATTTCTGGGTCTTCAATTACTTTATTTACATCTGTAGTTAGTATATCTTTAGGGACATCAAAACCTCTATCAGTAGTTATATCTTTATCACATATTGTTGAAAGGACTATATTACAACCAGCTCTCTTGGATATTAATTCTTGCTGAGTTAAAAGGATTTTAGCAGTACCACTACCAACTGTTCCAAATCCAATAAGTCCTACTTTTATGGTTTCTGACATGCATCCTCCAGAAGAACATAATTTTTTGTTGTTTTAGCTTTTAAACCTAAATTATTAAATTTACAACAAAAAGAAAAGAGATATTGTTATTGATTAGTTAAATTCTAATTTTATTACTCTATCTAGTCCTGCTAGGTCTTTTAATATATTGTAAGAAAAATCTATTTTATATTGCTGTTTAATTTTTTCCAAAAACTTTAATACTTCTTTCCCTTGCTTAAATCCTATTTCAGACATAAAAAGCATTGGGCTTTTGATATAAAAGGGTAGGGTAGATAAGATATTTTTTATCTCTAACAATCCATCTTCTCCTGCAAACAGCGCTTCTTTAGGTTCAAATTTTTTAACTGTTATATCAAGCTCATCTATATCTTTTTCTTCTACATAAGGTGGATTGGTAACAATCACATCAAAGAATGGTTTTTCTTTTATACAACTAAACCAGTTAGACAAGAAGAAATTTACTCGTTTTTCTACCCCTAGTCTTTTTGCATTTGTTTTAGCCAGGATAAGAGCATCAAAGGAGATATCTAAACAAAAGGCATAAGCATCTTTTAGTTCTCGTAATATGCTTAAGGCAATATTTCCTGATCCTGTACCTAAATCTAAAATTACAGGATTTTTAATTCTATTTTTATTACACCAAATTAATGTGTTTTCTACAATTAGTTCAGTCTCTGGCCTTGGTATAAGGGTATGTCTATTTACTAAAAATTTATCTTTCCAAAATTCTTTATATCCAATTATATAAGATATAGGTTCTCCATTAATTCTTCTCTTTAATAAGTTTTTAAAAGGTTCTAAATCAGTATTTAAAAATTCATTAAGGTGTGTATAGAGCCAAGACCTATCCTCATTAAGAAAAAAGGATAAAAGAATTTCAACATCTAGCCTTGGGCTATTACTCGAAGATTTTAGAGCTTTTGTTGATTCTTTTAAAAGGTTTTTTATTGTAATTGGAGGATTAAGATTAAAAACATTTGCTTTCACGTGTCTTTTTGATTGATTTTTATTAGCTTTCAGCTAGTGCTTGTGCTTGAAAATATGTACCAAGTGCATCCAGTATCTCATCAAGGTCTCCATCCATTACAGCGTCAAGTTTATAAAGGGTAAGGCCAATCCTATGATCTGTTACGCGGCCTTGGGGAAAGTTATAAGTCCTTATCCTTTCACTCCTATCACCAGAGCCAACCATTGCCCTTCTTTCTTGAGTAAGATGCTCTTGCTGTTCACGTCTTTTAAGATCAAGAAGCCTTGCATATAATACCTTCATAGCTTTTGCTTTGTTTTTATGCTGTGAGCGTTCATCTTGACATTGTACTACAAGACCAGTTGGTATATGGGTAATTCTAACAGCAGACTCTGTTTTATTTACATGTTGTCCGCCTGCACCACTTGCTCTAAAGACATCAATTCTAAGCTCTGAAGGATCTATTTCTACATCTATTTCATCTGCTTCAGGAAGTACAGCTACTGTAACAGCTGAAGTGTGAATGCGTCCTTGTGTTTCTGTCTCTGGCACACGTTGTACCCTATGAGTACCACTTTCATATTTAAGTCTACTGTAGACTCTATCTCCACTTACAA
>JAMONC010000048.1 GCA_027066725.1 Desulfobacterales bacterium | reverse complement strand
CCATGTAAGACTGCATTAAAAGATGCTGGTATTACAGCAGCAGATATAGATGAGGTCATACTCGTTGGTGGTATGACCCGTATGCCAAGGGTACAGGAAAAGGTTAAAGAGATATTTGGTAAAGAACCTCATAAGGGTGTAAACCCAGATGAAGTTGTTGCAATTGGTGCTGCAATTCAGGGAGCTGTATTAAAGGGAGAAGTAAAAGATGTACTTCTTCTTGATGTAACACCACTTTCCCTTGGTATTGAGACCTTAGGTGGTGTTATGACCAAGCTTATTGAGAAAAACACTACTATACCAACTAGAAAAAGCCAGATATTTACAACTGCAACAGATAATCAGACTGCAGTTACTATACATGTATTGCAAGGTGAGCGCGAGATGGCCAAAGATAATAAGTCTATTGGCCGCTTTGAGTTATATGGTATTCCACCTGCACCAAGAGGAGTTCCTCAGATTGAGGTTACATTTGACATTGATGCAAATGGTATATTAAATGTCTCTGCAAAAGATCTTGCTACAGGTAAAGAGCAATCTATTAGGATACAAGCCTCTAGTGGTTTAACTGAGGAAGAGATTCAAAGGATGATAAAAGATGCTGAGCTTCATGCAGAGGAAGATAGAAGGAGAAAAGAGCTTGCAGAGGCAAGAAACCAGGCAGATTCACTTATCTATAATACTGAGAAAAACATAAAAGATCTTGGTGATAAGATAGATGAAGCTACTAAGAAAGAGATAGAAGAAAAGATTGAGGCACTTAAAAAAGCAAAAGAAGGAGAGGATATACAGGCTATTAAAAATGCTCAAGATGAGTTAATGAGAGTTGCGCATAAGGTTGCCGAAATGGCTTATAAACAGGCAGCAGGTGCTAGCGCTAGCGGAGGAGCAGCAGGAGCTACAGGTGGTGAAACAGGTGGTTCTAGCTCTTCTTCTGGAGGTGGTTCAGATGACGATGTGGTTGATGCAGATTTTGAAGAAGTAAAGTAGTATATATTCAACATAAAAAGAATAAAAGCCGGGGCTTTTGTCCTCGGCTTTTTTATTGTATTTTTATTAAAATAAAAAGCTATCTCTATTTCTAGGGAGTAATTTTAAAAATGCGTAATTTTTCAAAGGTATTAGTAACAGGTGGGTGTGGTTTTATTGGGTCTAATTTTATTAGATATATTTTAGATGCTACAGATTGGCATATAATAAACCTAGATGCCTTAACTTATGCAGGAAACCCTGAGAATCTTTCTGATATAGCAGATAATCCTAGATATCAATTTATAAAAGGGCGCATTGAGGACCCAGAAGTTGTCTATCCTTTAATGAAAAATGTAGATTTAGTTGTAAATTTTGCTGCAGAAAGCCACGTGGATCGTTCAATTCATAGTGCTATTCCTTTTATAAGAACCAATGTAGAAGGTACACAAGTACTTTTAGATGGTGCACGTTTGGGTAAAAAAGTTAAGCTTTTTGTACATGTATCTACAGATGAGGTCTATGGTAGTCTAAAAAAAGATGATCCTCCATTTAATGAAGAAAATCCTTTAAAGCCAAATAGTCCTTATTCTGCCTCAAAGGCATCCTCAGACATGTTAGTTAGGGCATGTTTTAAGACCCATGATTTCCCTTGTATAATAACAAGATGTTCTAATAACTATGGCCCATATCAATTTCCAGAAAAGTTAATCCCTTTAATGATATTAAATGCTCTAGAAGAAAAGCCTCTTCCTATATATGGAGATGGGCTTAACATAAGGGACTGGATTTATGTTTTAGATCACTGTGCTGGAATATTGGCAGTAATAGAAAAGGGAAAGATTGGTAGCATTTATAATCTAGGTGGAGAATGTGAAAAGACAAATCTAGAGGTAGTTAAGACTATACTTAATATATTGGGAAAAGATGAGTCTCTAATTCAGTTTGTAAAAGACAGACCAGGCCATGACAGACGTTATGCAATGGATATATCCTTAGCCAAAAAGGAACTAGGATGGGCACCTAAAATGTCTTTTAAAAAGGGTATAGAATATACAATAGATTGGTATATTAAAAATAAGTCTTGGTGGCAAAGGATACGCTCTGGTGAATATCTGAAGTTTTATGAAAAACATTATAATATGCTAGGTCTAAAAAAGGAGGACTAATGTCAAGAGTCCTTGTAACTGGTGCTTCTGGTATGTTGGGCCATGATGTTTGCAGAGTATTTTCAAAAGACTATGATATATTTCCTTTTTCACATAAAGAGCTTGATATAATAGATGAAGCTAGGATTAGGGAGGTATTTAAGGAATTAAATCCTGATATAGTCATAAATTGTGCTGCTTATACCCAAGTGGATCTATGTGAAGAAAAAAAAGACCTTGCATTTAAAGTAAATAGCCAAGGGGTTCATAATCTTTCTAAGATGTGTGATAGTTTTAACGCCTTTTTGGTCCATATAAGTACAGATTATGTGTTTTCAGGTAAATCTAAGAGCCCTTATAAAGAAGAAGATAACACCTCACCTATAAATGTATACGGGGCATCAAAGCTTGAAGGTGAAAAGAAGATTCAAGATACCTTTGATAATTATATCATTGTAAGGACTTCATGGCTTTTTGGTAAAAATGGTAAAAATTTTATAAAAACAATCTTAGAATTATCTAAAAAACTCGATGTCTTAAGGGTTGTAGATGATCAGGTTGGAAGGCCAACTTACACCAAGGATATAGCTCAAGGCATAAAATGGCTTTTAGATAGTGGAGCAAAGGGAATATTTCATGTAGCCAATGAAGGAACATGTAGTTGGTATGAGCTTGCAAGATTTGCCATAAAGGAAAAGGGGATAGATGTTGAAATTATTCCTGTTGATTCAAATGAGTTTAAAAGACCTGCCGAAAGACCTTCTTATTCTGTATTAGATACTACTAAGTTTAAGACTACCTGTGGCCGTTCTTTAAGACACTGGAAGGATGCTGTCAGAGATTATTTAAGCTATCTAAAGTTAGATGATTAACGTGTAAGGAGGCGGACTATGGCACTTATGGAGATAAGTGTTGTTCCATTGGGGACTGGGAGTACAAGTCTTAGTCATTATGTGGCTAAGGTATGTGATGTTCTTATTGAGTTGGGGGTAGATTATAAGCTTACAGATATGGGTACTATTATTTGTTGTGATGTAGATAAGGCATTTGAGGTTGCTAGAAAGCTACACGAAGTCCCATTTAATCAAGGAGCTAAAAGGGTTGTCACTACAATTAAGATAGACGATAGAAGAGATAAAGAGGTAAAATTAGATCAGAAGATAAAGAGTGTAGAGGAAAAACTAGAGAAGAAATAGGGTAGGGTAATATCTTGAAATTTTTTAAGAAAAAGTGGATTTCTATATTGCTTATAGGTTTTAGTATTATGCTTATCATTGTTGGACTTTATATGGGTGAGTGGAAAGCTGTTTGGCAAAAGGCTACAACGATTTGTCTTAGCTGTATAGGAATTGGTTGATGCAAAAGATTCGTTGGTTATGTCGTTTACTATTTGCATTTTTAGCAAATGCTAGAATTTTTGTAAGTCCTAATAATCCAATATACAGGGGTTCATTAAAAGGGATATGTTTCCCTGGATTAAACTGCTACTCATGTCCTTTGGCAACAACTGCTTGTCCTATAGGAGCACTTCAAAATTTTCTTGCAAACTTAAGGGTGAATTTTCAATTAGCAAGATATCAGCTAGGGCTTTATGTAATAGGTACTTTAAGCCTTTTTGGGGCAATAGGTGGAAGGTTTGTATGCGGCTGGATATGTCCTTTTGGTCTTATACAAGGTCTT
>JAMONC010000047.1 GCA_027066725.1 Desulfobacterales bacterium | reverse complement strand
TTAGCTGTACCTGTTTATTGGCTTGATGAGAAAGGTCCCTTACTATACGAGGAAATTTATTAAAGACATTTCCTACAGGCTGCATCCTAGTCTTCATAATCTGCTCTTGCAGCTCTGTAACAACCAAACTCATTCTTTGATTTGCAGTAAGAAGCTCTGGTTCATTCAATTGGCTTGCAATCTGGGCAAGTCTATTTCTAGAAAGAACCAGTTCCCCTGCCAAATTCATCAACTTATCTAGAAGTTGTACATCTACTCTCACATGGGTTTCTGTAAGTTGTGCAGTAGAAATAGGTCTAGGCTTTTTAGGTGTGCTCTTTTTCTGAACAGCTTTAGCCTTTTTATCTTCAACTTTTGACTCTTCTTTCTTCTCATCTTTTGCCTTCTCTTCTTTTTCTTCTTTATCTGAAGGCTGCTCTTCTTTTTTAGCTTCCTCTTCTTTCTTTTCTTCCTCTTTAGCTTCTTCTTTAGAAGGCTGCTCTTCTTTAGGCTCTTCTTTAGCCTTTGTATCTGAAGCGGATGAAGAAGAACCTTTAGTTATCTTTTCTGCAAAATTTCTTAGATCTACTATAAAATCAAGATATGCAATATCATCTGGTTCTTTTCCCTCTTGCTCAAGGCTAGCAAGAATTGCCTTTATGTTATCAACTGCTTGTAAAAGCATATCAATAATTTCTTCATTTACCTGAACAACACCATCTCTTAACTTAGATAAGATATCTTCTGCAAAATGAGCAATTCCCTCTAAAGTAGTGTAACCAAAAAATCCTGCGGTACCCTTAATAGTATGAATAGTTCTAAATATACTCTTTATAAGCTCTGGATTATCTGGCTCTTGTTCTAGCTCAACAAATGCCTGATCTAGCTCCTCTAGATTTTCTTTTGCCTCTGCCAAAAAATCTTTAAGGATATCGTCTTCCATCCCAGCCATAATAAACCCCCTTTATTAACTCAAATAACTTGGGAAAAACTAGCTTTGCTTTTTCCAGCAAACTGCTCTACCAAACATTACTCTTTTCATATTAGGAGGAAGTCCTACAGGTGTCTCGGTTGCTCCTAAAAATAGATAACCTCCAGGATTTAATACCTTAACAAGCTTCTCTAAAATTTTCTTTTTAGTCTCAAGATCAAAATATATCAAAACATATCTACAGAAAATAACGTCAAAAGTTCCAACACCAGTAAATGGACCAAGTAAATTCATAGTTTTAAATCTTACTAAACGCTTTACCTTTTCATTAATCATCCAAAATGCACCCTGTTGCTTAAAATATTTAATTAAAAGCGTTATAGGCAGTCCTCTATTAGCTTCTACTTGAGTATATCGGCCATCTTGTCCTTTCTTTACAGCTTTATATGAAATATCTGTGGCAAGAATTTCTACTTTCCAACTTGAAAGTTGAGGGAAATGTTCAAGTATTAAAAGGGCAATACTATAAGGCTCTTGTCCGGTTGAACAGGCAGCACTCCAAAATCTCATTGTTCTTTTATCTTTATTTTTTTCTATAAGTTCGGGTATAATATGTTTATGAAGCGCGTTAAATGGATGTTGATCTCTAAAAAAATAGGTTTCATTTGTAGTCATCGCCTCAATGATTTCTTTTTTTAATTGAGGCGTCATATTAAAACGGGCCTTTCTGTATAGTTCATCAATACTTCTTAACCCTAAGACCTTAACCAGCTCTGATAATCTACTCTCAAGTAGATATTCTTTCCCCTTATTAAGGGCTATTCCACTTGATTGTTTGACCAGATCGGAGAAAAATTTAAATTCCTCCGCTGTAATCTTGGGCATTTCTTAACTCCCTAATTTATAAACATCTCCAAATAGAAATAACTGGCTTAATTAGTTCCAGCAGCTTTTCTCATTGCAGAAAAACTACAAAATTCTTGTACCGTTAAAGCTATCCTATCAAGTGGACAGACTTTATCCGCAAGTCCAGCCTCTGTTACAAACTTAGGCATCCCCCACACTACACTTGTCTCTCTATCTTGAGCTATAATTACTGCACCCTTTTGTTTAAGTACCTTACAACCTTCAAAACCATCTTGTCCCATACCTGTCATAATTACTGCAACAACCCTACCTCCATATACATTGGCAACAGATTTGAACATTACATCGACAGCAGGACGACAACTATTTACAGGAGGCTTTTGATTAAGCTTTATAATCTTTGAACTCCCAGAGCTAGCCACCTCCATATGGTAGTCTCCAGGAGCAATATATACCGTACCTGCCTTTATTATATCACCAGCTTTAGCCTCAATAACGTTTAGTTGAGATTTGTCATTGAGCCTTTTTGCAAGTTGTGCTGTAAAAACAGGAGGCATGTGTTGTACTAATAATATAGGTACAGGAAAATTCTTAGGAAATTTAGGAATGACTTCATTAAGTGCATTTGGTCCGCCTGTTGATACTCCAATTGCAACAACTTCTGGCCTTAAAAGTAGACGAGGAACTGACTTTTTCTGAGTTAATGACTTTAAAGTCTTACTACTCTTTGAATCTGTATCAATATGAGTTGAAGAAGTTTTAGTCTTAACTGTTCTGTTAATTAAAGGCCTTACAGGGGTAACTGGTTTTCTTATTATAGGCCTTCTTCTTTGACGTCTACTTATAGCAAATGCTTTTATTTTAGGAATTAATTCTTCTTTTATCCTTTTAACACTTTCTGAAAATGCCCCTGTACCTGTTGGCTTTGGGACAAAATCAAAGGCACCTTTTGAAAGCGCTTCAAGAGTAGTCTGGGCGCCCTTTGAAGTTAGAGAAGAAAACATTATAACGCCAACATTTAGATGCTGACGACGTATCTCATCTAACGTTTGAAGCCCATCCATCTCTGGCATTTCTACATCTAAAATTACAAGATCGGGCTTCAGCTCTTTTATTTTTTCTATGCCCTTTTTACCATTATTGGCAGTACCAACAACACGAATACCTGCGGTCTTAGATAGGGCATCTTGAAGAATCTTTCTAAAAACTACTGAATCGTCTACTATTAAAACTTTTATCATAGGCCTAATAACATACTAATCTTTTCTTGTAACATCTCAGGGGTGAATGGCTTCATTAAATATTCATTTGCTCCTGCCATCACAGCCCTAATTATGTTCTCTTGTTGATTCTCGGTTGTAACCATCATTACCTTTACATCATTCCAATTTGCATTCTCTCTAATCTTAACTAAACAATCGTAACCCTCCATCTCTGGCATATACCAATCTAAGAGAACCAAATCAAAAGGACCTTGTTCTTTTAACTTTTCTAAGGCTACCTTACCATTTTCAGCTTCTACAATTTCGTCGAAGACTCCCATCTTTTTTAGTCCTGCCTTTATTATATTTCTCATAGCTTGGGAGTCGTCTACGACTAAGACTTTCATACCAACACCCCTTTATGCCCGGGCATATGGGCAGTCCTTATACTGCCGGTATACATCTTAGTTAGCTCCATCTTTAAAACATTCAATTCATCTGCTATCACAAAGAGTTAAATGATTCCAAAAATTCTAAAATATCGTTGTCTTTTTTCTTATCGGCTAGGGAGGGTTTTTCTTCAATTAAGAAAGGGAAAAAGAAGGATAGTTAAATAAAAACTAAATAAGAAAAGAATATAAAATCAATTAGTTAAATACTTATCAAAAATCTTATTAGCACTAGATACCGCATCTACATCATCGCTAAGTCCTATTATAGGGATCTGATTTATCTCACACTCAAATAACTTATCACTTAATGGCATAAATCCGCCAAATTTTAGATCACTTTCTCTGATACTTTTATCAATAAAACTT
>JAMONC010000046.1 GCA_027066725.1 Desulfobacterales bacterium | reverse complement strand
CTCTTCACCAAAAGAACGCTTTCTTAGAATCAGTTCTAACCAACCTGCATTCATTCGATCATAAAGATCTGCCTCTTGATCTGCTCTCCATGAATCTACAGTCCACTCTGTAGGCTCTTCAAAGCCTTTACAATGATCCTCTTTTACTACAAAGAAAAACTCCTCTTCTTCACCTGCATGTTTTTCTTGCTGACGAAGGCTTGCTATACCTATTGGATAGTAACGACAGCAAACAGGACGATCAGTATATATCTGACAGCCATCTGGTGTTACAAAAGGACACTTTCCATCCTTTTCCTTAAGCATCTTAAGACGAGCAACAGGAATACCTGTAATACCTAAGATTTCAAGCTCTGTATAAAGATTTAAAAAGACATCAGAGGTAAGTCCAAGCCTATTTTTCATGCGTATAATATCATAAGGTGTTAATATAATATTCATATTTCTACAGCAGTTTGTAAAACAAGATATCCCAGGATAACACCTAAAATGAAACGTGCTATCACGTTCAAGACGAACAGGTACCACAACACTACCTGGGCGATCC
Organism: Desulfobacterales bacterium; assembly: GCA_027066725.1. Classification (GTDB taxonomy): domain Bacteria; phylum Desulfobacterota; class Dissulfuribacteria; order Dissulfuribacterales; family JAMONC01; genus JAMONC01. The sequence continues at coordinate 3,296 of JAMONC010000046.1, read as the reverse complement.
TTTTTTAACGCCTTATCAACCCTCTTTTTTAGTTCATCTAATCCCATATCTAATCCCTTTTTAAGTGTTTTTTATCAAATAGATATCATTAAGACCTACACATATTAATATATTTGTGCAACAAAAAAAGAGAGGTTTTTTATTATATCTAAAAAAATAGAGTTCTTATATAGAAAAGTTACTTTTTACTTGTGGTTGGAAATTAAGTGTTTTTTAGCTTAATATCTCTTTTAATTCTTTGCTAATTTCTTGTTTTTTCTTAGCCTTTATATCAAAACAGGCGGTTATCTCTTGGAAAACTGAATCTACCTCTTCAAAAATTTCTAAAAGTTGTGACATATTGAGCCCAAGTATTAAGGCTTGTTTATATAAAATAAACAGTGCTTGTTTATCCATTTCTTTAGAAGGAATCAGACTAGATAGAGCTACTACAGCAGGTACTGATGGAATAAGTTGTAATTTTTTTAACTGGGACATATTAGCAACATGTAATCCAATAGAACAAACTAATATATCTGGTAATTCCCATCTTTTTGCAATCCAAGCCCCTGCTTGTGCATGAGTCCAAGAAAGAATCTTTTTTTCTATAATACTTAGTCTATCATTAGAATTTATCCAAACCTTATAGACTTTTTTATACACATCAAACCAAGCAGTTAACAAAACTGGCAAAGCAATATCTTGAAGAAGTCCTGCTGCAAATGCATCTTCTGTAGAAATATTAAATATTTTGGCACATTTTCTTGCAAACAATGCTTTATACATAGATTCAGACCAAAAAAGATCAAAATTAAAACCTTCTTTTTTAGGATCACTAAGAGACGACATGACTGCATAAGAAATAGCTAAATTTTCTATTTTTTTTATTCCTAAGATATTTGCCCCCTGTATAATACTGCTAATTTTATTAGGAAGTGCATAAAGAGCGGAATTAACCATCTTTAAAACATGAGCAGAGAGTCCAGGATCTGAACTTATTATTTCAGCTATCGTCTTCATAGAGGTATCAGATTTTTTTATTTCATCGAGTAATTTCATTGCAGCTTGAGGTAGAACAGGAAGTTTCATGCCGGCAAAAATTTTCTCATAATCTCCAGTAGCAATAGCAGCATATCGTTTGATGCGAGATAAAATCATACTATCTACTCCTGATGTCGATTAGTATTTAAAAGCATTCTAATTTTCTAAATCTATTATCGATAAAATCTTTTGGAGATAAAAGTAAAATGAATATAGGCTCAACTAAAAAAATAAGAAATCTTTTTGATGTTATTTTTTGGTATATAGGAAAGCTCTACAGACTACAATTTTGGTATCTAATAACTAAGAAAAATCCCAAAATTTTATCTGCTATATTTGTGTTAGTTAGTAGTACTATAAGTATGATAATAATGGGAGCTGCTGCCCATTTTACCTCTTGGGCACAGATATTTCCTGCTCTAGGCCCGACTACTTTCTTAATATTTTATGCTCCTTCTAAAGCAATGGCATCCCCTAAGAACTGCATAATTGGACATCTTTTAGGTGCTGCAGTTGGAACAAGCTTATTTATATTACTTAAATTATTTTATCCTGAATCTATATTAGAAGGAATGTACTATAACGGACTTTCTATACTAGAAATATTAATTATTGCTATCTCTATGGGACTTACAGGACTTTTAATGGTGTTAAGTGATCTTTTACATCCACCGGCAGCCTCTACTGCTATGTTAGCAGCAATGGGAATGTATGTTACAAAATGGTATGAAATACCAGTATTTCTTATGGCACTTACACTACTTATATTAATCGGAATTTGTATGCATAAGTTAGCTGGGATAAAATATCCCTTTTGGGCAACCAATGACTCTGATGAACTATCTATTGTTACTAAGTTAGGAGAAATAAAAATAAAAATAAAAAGACAAGATAATACCCAACAAACCTTTGATGAAGAGTTATTTTATAAAGAACTATCTAACAAACTTGTATGTAGACAATTCGATATATCAGATGAAGAGTAAAAAACTAGCAATTCCAATGTCCATCTTCTATTTTAGGCCATTTAACTCCTTCATCATTTAAATATATCCAAGCTTTTATTTTTTTATTACTTGGAAAAACAATAACATATGTTTTCTCTCTTTTATAATAATGAGGATGTTCTTCTAATTCATCTAGCTTATAAAGGGTTTTTGTATCTACAAAATATAACTCTCCAAAAGTGGTACCATCTCCCCTAACTGCGTAGGGATAGCCAGGTCCTTCATGTAGTTCTATACCTGGCGCCTTTGCTTTAATAGGCTCAAAATTTTCTAAAAGTTTATGATTGCAACACCCTTTTTTAAGTGTACCATAAACAAATACTGCATGCCTCTTCATCTATCTTTTGTAAATTATAATAAAATCTTATCATGTTCAGAAACAGAATTCATAACTAAGCCAGTTAATATTTTAGGATAAAAAAAAGTAGACTTATGTGGCATAACTAAACCTTCATCAGAAACCTTTAAAACTTTGTGAGCATCTGTAGCATTTAACATAAAAAACATTTGATTTTTTTCTATCTTTAATACATCAACATCTTCAGGTGTAAACGACACCCTTGATATATCAGATTCCCTCTCAATATCTAATTTAATAACTTTTGAAAAAACTATCTCATTTAAAATTGTAACATCTAATTCTGCTAGAGATCTTGGAATCAAACGCATAAGCTCTGTTAAGATATGCTCTTTCAACTTCCATATTTCAGAAAATATTTTGTTATTATCTTTATAAAAGACAGCAAAGGCAGTACTTTCTTTTAATTTTTCTAATTCTATTCTTATTTCTCTTAAGGATTCTATGCTTATAAAAGGCTTTTTCTTTGTTATCTCAAAAAAATCCTTGGAGTTTTTTAAGACACCTAATATTTCATCATAATTAGATAGAGTTACAATCCTATGAGTAGGAAGCACAATTAAACCTGGATCATCTATATCAACCATATAAACCATAATATAATTATATGCTCGCCAAGATTCTGCACCAAATTTTGCTTGCATCATTTTACTAAAATTTAAAGCTGTAGTATAACGATGATGTCCATCTGCTATATACATTGGAAGAGAGCTAAAAAACTCATGTAATCTTTTTGCGCAATCTAAATCAGAAATAGAAGATAGTCTATGGGTATTACCTAGAGGATCTACTACCTCATATAGCATATTAGAATTGTACTCATTTAATATCTCAGTAGCCTGTTGATTACCTCTATAAAGAAGAAAAACCTGACTAAATTGGGTTTTAGTATGTTCTAAAAGGTGTAATCT
>JAMONC010000045.1 GCA_027066725.1 Desulfobacterales bacterium | reverse complement strand
AAAGTGCAGGTAGTGCAAGTCCATCTGTTGTATGACGATGGTACTGGATAACAATATCTGGCCACTTTTGTTTTATTGCATCAATCAAGCTGTATATACGTTTTGGGCTACCAACACCTGCCATATCTTTTATACAAAGAACAATTTCATCTGTACCACCACAAAGATCAAGAATATCTTGTACTACACTTAAGTAATATTCATTTGTAGTCCAGTCTGCTTGAGTAAAAGAGATGGCAGGCTGAAATAGCCTTCCACGTTTCATAACAACTTCTGCAACAATTCTCATGTTGCGTATATCATTTAAAAAGGAAAAACACCGCCATACATCTATATCTACCTTTGAAACAACATATTCAATAACGTTTTTAGGATAAGGTCTATAACCCCATAGATTTGTTTCACGGATAAGGGTTTGAAGGAGCACATTAGGCATCTTTTCCCTTAAAAGGGATATTTCTTCAAAGGGACTTTCTTTTCTATTCATTACTCCAACATGCCATCTTGCTCCACCATGACACTCAGAGCTAAAAAGTCCCATCTCGTTATAATATGGTGCTAAAGTTACAAGATCATATATTCTATGGCGGTTTTTATAATCAGATTGTCCAGCATCCCTCATACCAGTTGAGGTAAAACATACCCCATCTAGGCCTCTTAGAGCTGTAACTATCTCCTTTGGACTCATTCCTGGTTTTACAAATACAAAATTATCGTTTCCCATAGCTCTCTCTCACTTCTTTTTTACATCCAGCTTTGTGGACCAAGGGCAGATATCTTGGCCACATATTTTGCAATCTTTAATACCTCATCCTCACTGTCTCTTTCTTTAAACATGGAGATAAGCTCTTCCATGTGATTCTCTATAAAACGAGTGGAGAACATCCCTTGTTTAAAGGCATTGTGTCTTATGATTGCAAGAAGTAGTGGGGCAAGCGTTTTTACTCCCTCTACACGGAGATTTCTACTAAGGGTTCTATCCATTGCCCTTATTGCAGAGTCTCTATCAGGGCCAGATGTCATTATTAGCATCAAAAGAGAATCATAGTAAGGAGGTATATCTGCTCCTTCATATACTCCTTGGGCTACTCTGATTGCAGGCCCTTGAGGAACTTGAAGCCTTGTTATGGTACCAAAAGAAGGGCTAAAGTTTATAGGATCTTCTGCATTTAATCTGACCTCAAGAGCCCATCTGTTTGGATGTATCTCATATTGTCTTACAGGAAGAGGATTTCCCTCTGCTACATCTATCATTATACCTACAATGTCTAAACCTGTAATAAGCTCTGTTACACCGTGTTCTACTTGAAGTCTTGTATTTACCTCAAGGAAATAAAACTTGTTTGTATTTGAATCAAATATAAATTCAACAGTACCTACAGAGGAATAACCAATTTCTCTCATTAATCTTGTTGCTGTATAACAGATTTCATGTCTTAGATCTTGGTTTACAGAAGGGGAAGGGGCTTCTTCAATAATCTTTTGATTTCTTCTTTGAAGAGTACATTCTCTTTCGTATAAATGAACAATATTTCCTTCTTGATCAGCAATGATCTGTACTTCTATATGACGTCCTCTTTCAATATATTTTTCAACAAGGAGTTCTGAATCACCAAATGCCTTTTGGGCTTCAGATCGTGCTCGCTCAATTGCATGTTCAAGCTCTGCATCTGACTCTACTTTAACCATACCCTTTCCGCCACCGCCAGATGCTGCCTTTATCATTAAAGGATAAGCTATATTTTCTTGTTTCATCCATGAACGTATTTCATCAGCATTTTTTACATTATGAATTCCCGGAATAGTTGGAACATTTGCTCTTATAGCTATCTTTTTTGCACGTATCTTATCCCCTAAAAGTTTTATAACATCTGGAGGAGGTCCAATCCAAATTAGTCCTGCATCTTGAACCATTTGGGCAAAGTTAGCATTTTCAGCTAAAAATCCCCAACCAGGATGGATTGCTTGACATCCGCATTTTAGTGCAGTGCCAATTATCTTTTCCATATTTAAATAAGATTCATTGGGTGGGGCATCACCTATATGTACTGCCTCATCTGCTACAAATACATGATGTGAAAGTCTATCTGGAGTGCTATAAATAGCGGTTGTCTTTATGCCCATATCCCGGCAAGTGTGCATAATCCTTACTGCAGGCACTCCACGATTTGCAATTAGTATTTTTTTTATCTGTCTTCCCATTAGATTACTCCTTTAAACTCTTTAAAGGCAGCTATTTAGCTGGTTAGGGTAACTAAAAGAAATACTAAAATAATAAAAAAAAGTCAAATTTAGAGTATATAATTATCTTTTTAACAAAAATGTAATAGCTAGTTTTGTAGTTAGTTTTATTTTATAGGTTCAAAATAAAATTGGTTCTCTTTGTCTTTGGAAAATAGAATTACTGGTTGTTCGATACTTTTATAAACTTTTAATAGATCTTTTGTTTCTATAGATATAGTTTTTGTAGGAATTGCTGGATTAAACATAAAATTTTTATGATTAAATATTTCATTGTCTACATAAATAGGCAAATCTTTATTTAAATAGCCAAATGGTGGAAGAGAACCACTTTTACAACCTGTTATACTTAGTAATTCTTCTTCATTAGCAAAACGAATATTTTTGGTACCAAATTGTTTTTTAAATTTTCTTGCTTTAATATCTTTAGTTGCAATTGTAACTACTAGATAAAATTTACCTTTTGCGTGGAATAATATATTTTTGCTTCCAGCACCTGTAAGCCCTTTTTCTTTGCGATATTTTGCAGAGTCTTCACAGGTTTTTACCTCAGGATGTTCAATCTCTTTATAAGTAATATTTAGTAGATTTAATATAGAAATAATATTTTTATATACATCTTTTGTTGCCATTTTTTTTCTTTCAAAAAGAAGGAACTTGGAAGGTTATAAAAATGCCCCCGGCAGGATTCGAACCTGCGACACCAGGATTAGGAATCCTGTGCTCTATCCCCTGAGCTACGGGGGCATGATTTCAAAGACAAAAGCAAAAGAATCAATAACCTAAAAAATATATTTTGGCAAGTTTTTTGATTGATTAGAATATATAAAAGGGGTAGATAAGGGATAGTTTTCATATTTCTTAGTTAGGGAAGGAACTAATTATGATAAACAAAAAGACTTGTTGGTTAAATAATTTTTGTAAAAAATTATCTTTGCTTTTAATAGCTCTAACAGTTATATCATGTTCTACTTATGGAAATAATGTAGCTCCAATTCCTTTACCTTCTTATCAACCAGGACATATAACTATAGATAAAGTAGATTTGATTGCACGGGTTTATTTAGATCCTAATATAGCCCAAAAACGTTTTGGCTTTGATATAAGAGGGGCAGGGCTTGTACCTGTGCAAATAGTAATAGATAACCAAAGTAAGAAGGATGTCGAAATTGATCCATCCCAAACCTTTCTTATAGATAAGAAGGGACAGGCTTGGCCTCTTCTTAGCGCTCAAGAAGCCTATAATCGAATAAAAAATTACGTACAAATGGGACAAACTGCAATAAGTACTGTAAAGCCGGCAGCACTTCTTGGCGCTGCAGGAGCATTAGTTGGTTTTGCAATAGGAGTGGTTTCTGGCCACAATATAGGACAAAGTATTGCTAAGGGTGCTGTAATTGGGGCAACTGCAGGAGCACTTGGTGGAGGCGTAGGGGGATATAGTAGTGTAGAAAGTAAAATAAGACATGATCTTACTAGCAAAAGTCTACAAAATAAAGCTATTAAACCAGGAGAACTTGCTCATGGATTTTTATTTTTCCCAGGTAAAAAAGAAGAGTTGAAATCCGCTCATGCTCTTAGGCTTGCTATAAAATTAGGAAATCAAGAAAAGATTG
>JAMONC010000044.1 GCA_027066725.1 Desulfobacterales bacterium | reverse complement strand
GGTCGTGGCCAAGGTGGTATGGGTCGCGGTGGCGGAGGCGGCTTCGGTGGCGGAGGTGGTCGTCGAGGCTTTTAGTTTTTAAATTCCATTTATAAAACTAAATGCTATCTTATAGCATGAAGATTGGAGAATGACCATGAAACTTGCTGTTGCAAGCGGCAAAGGTGGCACAGGTAAAACTACGGTTGCAGTAAGTCTAGCACTTTGTGCTACTGGCAATGTCCAATATATGGATTGTGATGTTGAAGAACCCAATGGGCATCTTTTTTTAAAGCCTCAAATTACAGAAAGAATAACCTGTAAGGTAACAGTACCTGTTATAAATGAAGAAAAGTGTACTTATTGTGGAAAGTGTAGGGATATATGTCGTTTTAATGCCATAACTGTTTTTGGTAAGACAATAATGGCATTCCCAGAACTTTGTCATGCGTGTAGAGGCTGTTTTTTAGTATGTGATGAAAAGGCTATAGATGAAGGAGAAAGAGAGGTAGGAGTTGTAGAAAAAGGAAGTGCAGGCTCTATCTCTTTTTGTCACGGGAAGTTAAGAATAGGGGAAGCAATGTCCCCACCATTAATTAAAGCTGTTAAGAAACATATTATAAAAGATGCTCTTGTGATACTTGATGCTCCTCCAGGAACAACTTGTCCAGTGATAGCTACAGTTAAAGATGCAGATTATGTTATTCTTGTCACTGAGCCTACTCCTTTTGGGCTGAATGACTTAAAACTAGCTGTAGGGGTCTTAAGAAAATTAGATATACCCTTTTCTGTAATAATAAACCGTCATGGAATTGGGGATGATAGGGTTGAGCGTTGGTGTGCTGAAGAAGGTATAGATATAAAGATGAAAATTCCTTTTGATAGAAAAATTGCAGAAGGTTATGCCAAAGCTCAACCTTTAGTTGAGACAAGGACCGATTTAAGAGCTAGTTTTGAACAATTATTAGAGGAGATACGACAGTGAAAGAGATAGTGGTTCTTAGTGGAAAGGGTGGTACAGGTAAAACCACCATGATGGGTTCTTTAGCCGTAATTGTACCAGATAAGATAATTGCAGATTGTGATGTAGATGCTGCAGACCTTCATCTTCTTCTTGAACCAGAAATAAAGGAAAAGCATGATTTTGTCTCTGGAGTCGAGGCAGAAGTTATACCAGATAAGTGTACAGGCTGTGGTACATGTGTAGAATTATGCAAGTGGGAAGCAATAACTCTTGATGAAACAGCATATGTAGAGCCTCTTGATTGTGAGGGTTGTGGAGTATGTGCGCATTTCTGTCCAGAAGAGGCTATTATGTTAAAAGATAAGCATTGTGGTTATTGGTTTAAATCTGAAACTCCTTATGGGCCTTTTGTTCATGCTCAGCTTGGAATAGGGGAAGAAAATTCTGGCAAACTTGTCTCCCTTGTAAAAAATAAGGCAAAAGAGTGGGGAGAAGAATTAGGTAAAAAATGGGTTATTGTAGATGGTGCACCAGGAATTGGTTGTCCTGTGATTGCCTCTCTTTCTGGAGCCCATGCTGTTCTTCTTATTACAGAGCCTACTCCTTCTGGACTACATGATATGGGACGAGTGCTTGAATTAACAGCGCATTTTAAGATTCCTACATTTGTGTGTGTTAATAAATGGGATCTTCATCCAGAAGGGGCAAAAGCAATAGAGGATCATTGTGATAAGAATAATGTTGCAGTTATTGGACATTTGCCTTATGATCCTTGTGTTGTTAAAGCTATGGTTCAGGGAAAACCTGTTGTGAGTCTATTTGCTGATTCCCCTGTATCTGTAGCAATAAAAGAAGTATGGCAAAAATTGTCAAGCATACTTTCTTAAAAGTGTTTAAAAATTTTTAGGGAGGGAAAAAAGTGAAGAAAGAGGGTCAATCATGTAAAACTGGGGCAGGCTCAAATCCTGTATTAAGTGAACAAGATCAAAAGATAAAAGAAAAACTTTCTAAGATTGATCATAAGATTATGGTTATGAGTGGTAAGGGTGGGGTTGGGAAAAGTACAATAGCAGTCAACCTTGCCTTAGGCTTATCTCTTGAAAATTTTTATGTAGGATTATTAGACGTAGATCTACATGGTCCAAATGTCCCTAAAATGCTTGGCATAGAAAGGGGGGAACTTAGAAGAAGGCCAGATGGTACAGTTGGTCCTGTATACTATTCTCCCAATCTAGAGTTTATGTCTATTGAGCCACTTTTACCGGATAGAGACTCTGCTGTTATATGGCGAGGACCATTAAAAACATCTGCAATTAGACAATTTATATATGACATAGAGTGGGGGAAATTAGATTATTTAGTTATTGATGCTCCTCCAGGTACAGGAGATGAACCAATGACAGTTGCCCAAACCATTGAAGGAGCATATGCAATAGTGGTTACCACCCCCCAGGAGGTTTCTCTTTTAGATGTAAGGAAATCCATAACTTTTTGTAAGCAAGTAAATATGCCAATACTTGGACTTGTTGAAAATATGAGTGGAATGGTTTGTCCTCACTGTGGTAAAACTATAGATGTATTTAAAAGAGGTGGTGGGCAAAAGCTGGCAGAAGAACTTGGGCTTCCTTTCTTAGGACGGATTCCTGTTGATCCACGTATTGTTACTGCAGGGGACGCTGGTAAACCAGTTTTAGCTTCATATCCTACAAGTCAAACTGCAGAAGCATTTGAGAGACTTGTTAGAAAGGTCATTGATATGACTCAGATGCTTAATTCTCAAGAGAAAGATTAATAATGGAGATGATTAGTAGTTTTAGGAGGTGAAATAATGCGAATAGCAATGCCCATATTAAATGGACAGCTTTCAGCCCACTTTGGACATGCGCCTAAATTTGCCATTGTTGATATAGAAAATGGGCAAGTAGTAGGAAGTCAACTTGTTGATCCCCCCCCTCATGAACCAGGAGTTCTTCCTAGTTGGCTTGGAAGTCTAGGGGTAACTCATGTATTATGTGGTGGTATTGGGGCAAGGGCAGTAGAGATGCTAAATGCTGTTGGTATAACTGTAGTAGCTGGTGTTAATGAGCCTGATCCTACTCGTGCATTGGAAGGATTTTTAGCTGGTTCTATTCAAGCAGTAGAAGGACCTACTTGTACAGGTCATGAACATGGACATGGACACGGTGGAGGCTGTAGACACTAATAAGATGGCTTATTTATAGTTTATTAAGCCATTTTTGGGGAGGAAGATAAATGCCCATTTATGAATATAAATGTAATAAATGTGGATATATATTTGAGGCATTAGTCTTTTCTAACCAGCCAACAACTAAGTGTCCTAAGTGTGAGTCAGAGGATTTAACAAAGCTTATGTCTGCTACTTCTAGTTATACAGGAAGTTCTAATACGACTATTCCTGGACCTGGAGATACAGCTTGTTGTGGATATAGGCCAGGTGAAGCCCCTGGTTGTCCTGGTCCAGGAAGTTGTTGTGGAAGGAATAGAAATTAGAAACAATCCTCTATTGTAAATGAATGAGGACCAGTCTGTTATACTGGTCCTTTTTTATTTTTAACTTTGCTTTTTAGCTTTTCGTGTTAATTTACTAATAGTGGTAAAATTCTAGTTTTATATTTTAATAGTTTCCTATTATGCAGAATTAAACAAATTTATTGTGCCTAATATTACTTACCATTTTTTATCCTTTTATAGCACAATGGAAATATATCCAGTTATCAATAACACCAAAATTTAAGAGTATACCATAGGAGCATCATCTTGTGCTACTGTAGATAATACCCCATGTTCTGCTTTTTTAGTAAGGATTTTGCTTTATCCTCTGTAATAGCTAGTTATTTTCTTATTACCTTAACAATTTTAAATTTATTAGGGAAACTGCTAATCTAAACTTATCTATTTATA
>JAMONC010000043.1 GCA_027066725.1 Desulfobacterales bacterium | reverse complement strand
TGCAATATCAGAAATATCCTCAATCTTTCTACTAGGAATAGCAGCCCTTACATATCTTCCTTGCTTTTTAGCAGAAAAACTCCTTGTGCGCCTTCCTCTTACACATCTAGAGATTCTATCCTTTCTAGCTTCAATCCTTTTGGGCTTAAATACCTCCCCAATTTGAAAGACTTTATTTTCATCTTTAGCCCCTGAAGATTGATCTTTTTCTTCCTTATCACCATCTTCTTTTTTATCTTCACTAAGATTAAGATCCTCTTGAGGCTTGTTACCTTGGGGTTCTCTGCTATCAGAATCTTTTTGTTCTGGCTTTGATTTCTCTTCTTGTGGACTATTGTCCTCTTTGTCTTTATTTCTATTTTCCTCCTCTTTTTTAGAGTTGTCTTTGTTATTTGGAGGATTTTTCTCTTGTTTCTTCTTATCCTCTTTAGGTGGAGAAGCCTCCCTTGATCTATGAATCAAGACTAGTTCACTGACCCTAATTACATCATCAAATGTTACAACCTCTCTTTTGTTAAAGGCACAAAATGCCTTGGCTGCCTTTTCTAAAAAAAGCTCTGCCCTATGACCTGCACAATTTCTCTCCATACAAAGCTGGGCAATAAAACGCCTTATCTCCTTTGTAACCTCTACATCTTTCAATATTAGCCTTGCCTTTAATATCTTATCCCTAAGTCTATCTTGTTTTATCTGCCATTTTGCCAAAAAGCCATAAGGGTCTTTATCAAATGCCTCTTTCCTTTTAAGAAGCTCTACCCTAAGCTTAATATCTTCTTCTCCCTTTACATCTACACAAAGCCCAAAACGATCAAGCAACTGAGGAGAAAGCGCCCCTTCTTCAGGATTCATGCTAGCTACAAGAGAAATCCTTGCATTAAATGTAGCGCTAACACCTTCTCTTTCAACAATAAGCCTACCTGATGTAGCTACATCTAATAGAGCCTGGCAAAGATATTCATCTAATAGATTTACCTCATCAATATATAAAAGGGCATTATCAGCCTGAGCAATAAGGCCCTTTTTAACATGTCTTTTTCCATGCTTTACTATCTTCTCAAAATCTATACCGCCAATAAGGCTATCTTCTGTTGCATTTAAAGGAAGTTCTATAAAGCCTATCTCTGGAACAAGGGCAGATATTGCCCTAGCTGCCGTAGATTTACCTGTTCCTTTTTGTCCTTTTAAAAGCACCCCCCCAATTGTAGGGTCAATAATATTTAAGATAAGGGCAAGTTTCATATCCTCTTGCCCAACAATTGCAGTAAAAGGAAAACTTATCCTTTTCATACATCCCTTCCTTCTAGTTCAGCTTCCATTTGTAGATATAGTTCTGTAAGCTCTTGTTCTAATTCACTAGATGCCTGCCACATCCCTCTTTTTATAGCCTCAAGAAGCCTTTCAGAAATATTTAAGAGCGCATCTGGATTATACTTTTTAAAAAATTCCTGCATCTCTTTATCTAAGGCATAATTTTTAGCTAGCTCCTCATACATCCAGTCATCCATTACATCACTTGTAGCATCCCACTGAAATGCTATATCAACAAGCCTAGATAAATCCCCTGCCCCTTTATAACCATGTTCCATCATGGCCTTTATCCACTTTTGATTAAGAACCCGTGCCCTAAAAACAAATCTCATCTCCTCATCTGTAGAGCGAATAATAAGATTGTTGGGATTAGAGCTATCTCCAGAATATGAGACAGGGCGTTTTCCTGATGCAGCCAAAACTGCTGCATTAAGCCCACCATGGTAGGCATTAAAATCATCACTACTTAAGATATCTAGTTCTCTTGAGTCTTGATTCTTTATTGTGGCATCTACCCTACTAAGCTGTGTCCTAAAGCTTTTGTGTGCCCTTTTTCCGTATATGTCTTTACCGTATCCATAGCCACCCCAATCTATCCAGACCTCGCCTAGATCTTTTGTCTCATTCCACCTAGAGCTATCAAGAAGCGCATTTATGCCAGCTCCATAAGTACCAGGCTTATCACTAAATACCCTTATACAAGAAAGTTCCCTTGCCTCTTTCTCACTAAGGCCTTCTTTCATAAGCTCTTTTATGTCCCTTGTTACATGAAATGCTAAAAAGTTTTTATCAGGAGGCTCATTTAAGGCAGCTACCATACGAGCAGCTTGATCTAAGAGTTCCATTAGATTTGAAAATGCATCCCTAAAAAACCCACTAGTCCTAATAGTTACATCTATCCTAGGTCTTTTTAGCTCATCTAAATCAATAATATCTAGACCTGTTACATTACCAGTAGATTTATGCCATACAGGACGAACCCCCATAAGATAGAGCGCTTCAGCTACATCATCTCCGCCTGTTCTCATGGTAGGTGAGCCCCAAATTATAATGCCAAGCTGTTTTGGATATGTACCGTGGTCTTTTACATATCGTTCTATAAGGGCATCTCCTAGTCTCTTTCCTATCTCCCATGCCTCTTTAGTAGGAATTTTTTGGGGATCTACAGAATAAAAATTATTCCCTGTAGGAAGCATCTTATGATCGCCTTTAGTTGGACATCCAGATGCCCCTGGAGGCACAAATCTACCATTTAATCCCTTAACAAGATGCTCTATCTCATTTTTTGTATCTAAAAGCTTGGGGACAAGCTCTTCTGAGATATACGATAAAGAAGATATTAATTGTCTTTTAGCCCTATTATTTTTATCTAATCTATCTCCCAATAATCTGCTTTTTTTAACAAGCTCTATAATTTTAGACTCATCTTTAGGCCAAGACTGATCTTTTAAAAGCTTTAATAGCTCTATGGCTATGTCATTAAACTCTTCAAGGAGTTGGCCTGCACTTTTTTTATATTCATGGATAAAGTCTCCAGGCTCTTTCATGAGTCTTTCATGATCAAGACCAAAAAGGGCTGCTATAGAGCCTCTAAAAGAAGGTCTATTTGGGCCAGGAAGTTTGGTTAACTCACATAACGTATCAAAAAAACGCTCTTTTTTAGGAGGGAGTCCCAATATATGTAAACCAAGATTTATATTGCTATCAGCTACTTGATTTATATAACCATGTAGCTTTTCACAAAATTCATCCAACTTAGATTTATCAGGCTTTTCCTTGATCTTTAGGTCCTTATCTAGATTTAACTCTAAGGTCTTATCCCACAACTCATCTAAAAATATGGGAAGCTTAGAAGGATTTTCCATCCGTGCTTGATATATCTTTTCTAAGATATTTTCTAAAGAGATAAGTGCTTCACTCTTTCCTGCCCTTGCTTGGGGAGGAATTAAATGATCAAGTATAACAGCATAGCTTCTCCTTTTTGCCTGGGTGCCCTCACCTGGATCATTTACTATATAAGGATAAAGGTTTGGTATATCCATTATGGAAAGATCAGGATAACAACTACAACAAAGCCCTATTGCCTTCCCTGGCAACCACTCAAGACTTCCGTGTTTACCCACATGTATTACTGCATGTGCACCAAATATATGCTTTATCCACCTATAGAAAAATAGATAGTGATATGTTGGCGGAAGATCTGGATCATGTATGTTTCTTACATCAACCTCTGGATTCTCTTCTAACTTTTCTAAATGGCCCCTTGGAGGCTGAAGCCCTATAAAGATATTTCCATTTATAATACCTCCAATAAGGCTCTTATCCTTGTATGAAAAAAACTTACCAGGAGGATCTCCCCAAGAATCTTTAAGCTCTTTAACTGTCTTTTGCGGAAGGTCTTTAACCCAAGAATCATATATCTCTTTTGGCACCTGATCTACACTTCTTTTAAAGAGTGATTTAACATCAAGGTATCTTCTATCATTTATCTGACAGCTTAATAACTCCTTAGAAAGCTCCTCAGAATCTGGTAACCTTTCTACCTTATATCCCTCTTCTTTTAGTTTTTTTAAGATCAAA
>JAMONC010000042.1 GCA_027066725.1 Desulfobacterales bacterium | reverse complement strand
GCGGTTTTTGCATTAGCATTTTGTATAGCAGTTATGTATATGGTACAAGAACACCAAATTAAAAAAAAGAAATTTGGTGCAGTATTTAAACGACTACCTTCACTAACAACTCTAGATCAACTAAATTATTTGTGCTTAAAAATAGGTTTTCCTTTACTAACCGTAGGAATTATTACTGGTTCTATATGGGCAGAAAAAGCCTGGGGATCATACTGGAGCTGGGATCCGAAGGAGACCTGGTCCCTTATTACATGGTTTTTATATGCTGCATTACTACATCAGCGTCTTACTGTAGGATGGCGAGGACGTAGAGCTGCTATCATGACAATAATAGGATTTTTAGCCCTAGGATTTACATTCCTAGGTGTAAGTTTATTAATGCCAGGTTTACATACATACTATGTCCGATAACAGAAACTATAGTTTAGTATTAATAGGTGTAAATCACAAAACTGCAGAGGTAGAAATTCGCGAAAAACTTGCAATGGCGAACTCTAACCCTCCTGCTTTAGAGGTTTTATCTAATCTACCTCATTGTAAAGAGGTGCTATTCCTTTCCACTTGTAACCGTGTAGAGGTATTAACGACTACTGACAATCCTGAAGCTATCAAAAAAGCAATAAAAGAGCTTTGGAAGAAAAAAGGTAACTTAGATGACCAAATACTTGATAAATGCCTTTATATTCATGAAGGAGAGGAAGCTATTAGGCATCTTTTTAGAGTAGCATCAAGCCTTGATTCAATGGTAGTAGGTGAACCTCAAATTTTAGGGCAACTTAAAGATGCCTATAGAAAAGCCTCTGATGCCAAAACTTTAGGAGTAGTTTTAAATAAATTATGTCATAAGGCATTTTCTGTAGCAAAAAAGATTAGAACAGAGACAAAGATAGCAAGCCATGCAGTTTCTATAAGCTATGCTGCTGTAGAGCTTGCTAAAAAGATATTTGGTGAGCTACATGGTAAACGTGCAATGCTAATTGGTGCAGGAGAGATGGCGGAACTTGCAGCTCAACATCTTATGGCTAATGGAATAAAAAAACTCATTGTGGCTAATAGAACTCTATCCAGAGCTGTTGATTTGGCGAAATCTTTAGGAGGCACTGCTATATCTTTAGAAGAAATATTTGATAGCTTAATTGATGTAGACATAGTTATTAGCTCTACTGGAGCGCCTGGTATTATAATAGAAAAAAAAGATGTAGCTCGCATAATGCGTCCAAGAAGGCATCAACTTCTATTCTTTATCGATATAGCAGTCCCCAGAGATATTGATCCTGCAGTAAATGATATAGATAACGTCTATCTTTTTGATATTGATGATCTTAAAGGTGTTGTCGAATTAAATAAAGCAGAGCGAGAAAAAGAAGCTCTTAAAGCAGAACGTATGGTTGAAGCTGAAGTAATTAAGTTCCTTTCCTGGATGGAAACCCTAGATGTAATACCTGTTATAAAAAAATTACAAGAAAAGGCTGAAGCAGTTAGACAAAAAGAACTTGCAAGAAGCCAAAAGGTATTAAAAGATCTTACTCCTAAACAAAAAAAGGCTGTAGAAATATTAACATCTTCTATTGTCCAAAAAGTGCTTCATGATCCTATTATTTATTTAAGAAAAGAATCTAGTAATGGTAGCGAAGATATTCATACTATCTTAGATATTACAACACGTCTTTTCAATTTAAATGGTTTTGATAATAATCATATGCCTATAGACAATCAAAATAACCAAATTCATCAGGGAAAAAATTCTTGTAATAATAAAAAATTAAAAACAAAATAAATAATTATTATTCTACTTATTACGATTAAGTAAATTAAGTAAAATAATGAGGGAAGTTATGAATAAGAAATTGATTAAATTTAAATTATTTCTCTATATTTTAGCTTCAACCCTGTTGTTTTCCAATGTGTGTTTAGCTGCGTATGTTAACCACCGAAAATTTAATGGTGAAATTCAGGCAGGCCCTTTATGTTATTATCTTGACTATCAAGAAAGAGAAAATAGTAAGGTCATAGATAAGGATTATGGCTTTTTGTATGGTATTCATGCTAAAGTAGAAGCTAAAAATAGAAATTTTATATTTAATGTAAAATCCTCTATTGCTTATACAGACTCAGCTACTTATGAAGGTAGCTCTTCTTCTGGAGAAAGCTTGTCTTTCGATAGTGAAAAAGAGTGCATAATTACTCTACAGGCAGATGCAGGATATAATATCAACATCGGCATAAAAATTACTCCTTATATTGGACTAGGATATAGATATTGGAGAAGAGGAGAGGCTAAAGTTGTACAAGCAGATGATGGTTCTTATGTTTGGGATTATAAAGAGATATATAGTTGGTTATATGTTGCACCAGGAATTAGATTAAGTGTCCCAATTAAAGACCATGTATCTATCTCTTTAGATGCAGCATATATGTTCGCTATTGACCCTCAGGTTACAGCATATTTTAGTGAAATAGACCCTTCCTATTCTGACGTCACCCTAAACTTGAGTCCGGAATCAGCCTTTTATGTAAATATACCTGTTAGAATAAATATTACCCGAAGACTTTTATTACATATTGAAGGTATCTTTAGATATTGGAACATGGGAAGATCCAACTTTTATTTAGGGATGTATGAACCTCACAGTATAACCAAATTATATGGCATAAATATCGGCATAGGATATAAATTCTAATTTTTTATATTCTTAAGCCCCTTTTAATCTTTTTAACAAGTTTTTGGCATCTTCTACTAAAGAATAAAAGATTGGTACATATACTAATGTCAAAATTGTAGATACAATTAGTCCGCCAATTGCAACTACTGCTAGAGGAGAAAGCCTTTCAAGACCAATAGCTTTCTGTGCTGCAACAGGCCACATCCCTACGACTGTACATGTAACTGTCATAATAATCGGCCTAGTCCTAGTCTTTACTGCTTGCTTAATAGCACCAATAAGATCTTCTCCTTTTTTTCTGGCCTGTTCTATAAAATCTATTAACAAAATGGAGTTATTTACTACAATACCTGTTAAAAGGATAAGTCCCATTGTAGCAGGCATACACATATGTCTTCCTGTAATTAAAAGTCCCCAAACAGCTCCAATTATGGCAAGAGGGATTGCTACCATGATTACTAATGGGTTTGTCCATGACTTAAAAGTTATAACAAGGGAGAAAAACAGTAAAATTACTGCTATACCTAAAGCTTTGCCCATTCTAGCACCAGTTTCCCCCATATTTTTATATTCGCCTTCGTAACTAATCTTATAACCTTTTGGTAGCTTCAATCCTTTTAGCACTTTTATTATCCTCTCATGTAAATGACTAATTGAAGCCTCAGCAGACCTATATCCATATACATCAACTACAGGTATAAGATCATTTCTAGTAAAGACAGTAGGAATAAGCCTTGTATTTATCCTTGCCAACTCCCTTAAGGGAATTAGTCCTTTAGGGGTTTTGATCTCAAAATTTAATATACTGTCAATACTATCTCTTTGTTTCTTTTGATATCTAACTCGAATTAAATATCCATCTTCTCCATTAATCCTTAAAACTGATGCACCAACACCTTCAATCCTTTGCCTTATTTGAGAGGATATGCTAATAGGGTTTGTCTCATAAAAGGCTGCTTTTTCAGGATCAATATATAAAGCTGCTTCTTTTTTATCCCATGTCCAAGACCTAGTTACAGCAGTAAGTCCCCTGACTTTATAGAGTCTTTTTTCAACCTCATTTGCAAGACTATTTAATAGCTTAACATCTGGGCCACTAACCATTATATCTACAGGTGCTGCAATAGATGATAAAGGCGTTGCTCCATAATCATAGACTGCTAAAGAACTGATACCAGGGATAAGAAAGGCTCTTTTTTGAATTTCTTTTTCTATTTGCCAAATAGTTTTTTTACG
>JAMONC010000041.1 GCA_027066725.1 Desulfobacterales bacterium | reverse complement strand
CTATATAAAAAAGCCACAACTAACCCCTTTTTTTCTTTTTTTAACTAAGTTTGCTTATAACCTTAAATCTATAAAAAATACTTATGAACATCTATTACATTACTAGACAGACTAATATAGCTTTTAAAAAGAGGCAAGAAAGAGAAAAAAATAGAGTCCTAATAACTTACTTATAATAACAAACTAAAATACTAAAAGATTTCTTTACTTTTAAAAAGTAAAAGTTAAGATATGCCTTTAAAAATCTATGCTTTGCTTAAGGAACCACATTTAGTTTTAGGAGAAAGTTTATGCACTATTTTCAGTATAAAAATGGTGAATTATATTGTGAGGAAGTCGCGATAAAAGAAATAGCTGAAAAAATTGGTACCCCTTTTTATCTCTATAGTGCAAAAACCTTTAAAAGACATTTTAAGGCATTCAAAAATGCCTTCTCTGAGATAAAACACATAATATGCTTTGCGATAAAGGCAAATAGCAATCTTGGTGTCTTATCTCTCTTAGCATCTTTAGGCTCAGGAGCAGATATTGTCTCTAAAGGAGAACTTTTTAGAGCTATTAAGTCTGGAATTAATCCTAAAAAGATTGTCTATTCAGGGGTTGGTAAAAGAGAAGATGAAATTCGTTATGCATTAGAAAATGATATATTAATGTTTAATATAGAATCTTTATCTGAATTAAAAGCCATAGAAAAACAAGCAAAGCTGTTAGATAAAAAAGCACCTATATCATTTAGAGTAAATCCAGATGTCGATCCAAAGACACATCCTTATATATCTACGGGATTAAAAAAGAATAAGTTTGGTCTTTCAAGAAAAGAGGCAATAAAAGCCTATGAACTTGCAGCTAATATGGAAAATGTGGAGGTAGTTGGAATTGATTGTCATATTGGCTCACAAATTACAGAAATTCCACCTTTTATAGAGGCACTTGAAAGACTTTTAGACCTGCTTAAAACCCTTGAAGATAAAGGGCTTAAAATTAAATACATTGATATTGGCGGAGGACTTGGTATTAAATACCATGATGAGGCTCCACCAGAACCAGATGAATATGCAAGTGAGATACTAAAAAAACTAAAAGATATGCCCTATACTCTTATCATTGAACCAGGACGTGCTATTGCAGGAAATGCTGGGATACTTGTTACTAAACTTCTTTATATCAAGGATACAGAAGAAAAACGTTTTTATATAGTAGATGCTGGCATGAACGATCTTGCAAGACCAAGTCTATATAAGGCATATCATGAAATAATTCCTATTTCTGAGAAAAAAGATAACAAAAAAGAGATACTAGCCGACGTAGTTGGTCCTATTTGCGAGACAGGAGATTTTTTAGCTAGAGAAAGAAATATGCCCTTATTAGAAGAAGGAGAACTACTAGCTGTCATGAGTGCAGGAGCATATGGATTTACCATGTCATCAAACTATAACTCCAGACCAAGAGTAGCTGAAGTTATGGTAAGTGGAAATAAATTTCAAATTGTAAGAGAAAGAGAAACAATACAAGACCTTATTTCGAAAGAATCTTTATTTGCTTTATAGGAGCTATAAGGATGCATAATAAACCTATTAAATTTACAAAAATGCATGGTACAGGAAATGACTTTATTATCATTGATAATATGAAAATGCATATCCCTACTGATCAAAAGGGAAGTGAAATAGCTAAAACGCTTTGTATAAGGAAATTTGGTATAGGGGCCGATGGACTAATTTTTATAGAACCTTCTAATAAAACAACTTGTCATTTTAAGTGGAGATTTTTTAATGCAGATGGATCTGAAGCGCAAATGTGTGGAAATGGCGGAAGATGTGCAGCTAGATTTGCATTTATAAACAAAATTGCCCCTAAAGATATGAAATTTGAAACAATCGCTGGTGAAATTGATGCATCAGTGAAAGACCGTATTGTTAAGTTAAAACTTCCTAACCCCAAAGACTTAAGACTAGATATAAAAATAACGGATAATGAAAAAGAATTTTTGTTACATTTTATAAACACTGGTGTTCCTCACACAATAATGTTTGTAGATGATCTTGAAAAGATAAATGTTGTATCATTAGGTAAAAAAATAAGATTCCATGAAGAATTTTCGCCAGAAGGGACTAATGTAAATTTTGTAAAAGTAATTGATAAAAAAAATATTTGCGTTCGTACCTATGAAAGAGGAGTAGAAGATGAAACAATGGCCTGTGGTACAGGTTCTGTAGCAAGCAGTATTATAAGTGCTTTAAAAGATAAAGTAATTAGTCCTATTAATGTAAAAACCAGAGGAGGAGAAGAAATAAAAGTTTATTTTTCTATAAATAACTTTAATATAACAGATGTGTTTTTAGAGGCTGAAACTACTATAGTTTATAATGGATATTTAAATGGAGACATATGCATATAATAAAAAATAAAAATTTCATTAAAATACTTGCTCTAATTATTTATTTTTTTTAGTCTAATATTTTATAAAATAATAGCTAATTTTTTTTATTAACAAAAATGTAAGGAGTTAATATTATTTTGGTTAGTTACTTTCGCCAAGCAACAACTAGGGAGGTTTAGTCATGACAGATGTTAAAGCCAAAATTGGGGGGGCTATTGTAGCTATTATAACACCCTTTAAAGACGGTAAGGTTGACGAAGATGGACTTAAGAATTTAATAGAATGGCAAATAGACCAGGGAACCCACTGCATTGTCCCCTGTGGAACTACAGGAGAGTCTGCTACCCTCTCTCATGAAGAACATATGAAGGTAGTGGAACTGACTATAAAAACTGTAGATGGCAGAGTGCCCGTAATTGCTGGGACAGGATCTAATTCCACAGCCGAAACTATTATGTTAACAAAACATGCAAAAGATGCAGGAGCTGATGCTGCACTTGTAATAACTCCTTATTACAATAAACCTAGCCAAGAAGGACTATATAGACACTTTATGACAGTTGCTGAAGAATGTGAATTCCCTATGATACTCTATAATGTACCAGGAAGAACTAGCGTAAATATGCTTCCACAAACAGTGGCTAGATGTGCACAAAACGAATATATAATTGGTATAAAAGAGGCAACTGGTAGTCTAAAACAGGTTGCACAAGTAATAAGGTCATGTCCAGATGACTTTATAGTATTATCTGGTGACGATTTTACTGCCTTCCCAACTATGGCTATAGGAGGAAAAGGTGTTATATCTGTTGCATCAAACATTATGCCTTCAGAGATGGCAGAGATGATGAATGCATGTAATGCCAAAGACTTTGAAACTGCTAAAAATATACATCTAAAGTTATTCCCTCTATTTGAAGCATTATTTATAGATACAAATCCTGTACCTGCTAAAACAGCTCTTGCTATGATGGGTAAAATCGCATCGGATGAAGTAAGACAGCCTCTTGCACCTGTAAGTGATGAGAACAAAGAAAGGATAAAGGCTGTATTACAATCATTAGGACTCATATAATATTTATAAAAAAGCTTATTAATTAGGAGGGTAGAGGTATGATAAAAGCTATAGTTGCTGGTGCGGCTGGACGTATGGGTGGACGCATAATTGATATTATAACACAAGAAGAAGGCATTGAACTGGCTGGGGCTTTTGAAAGAGCAGACAGTCCTGCTATAGGAAAAGATGCTGGTATAGTAGCAGGTATTGGTGAGCTGGGAGTTGAGATTGTAGATAATCTTGATGCTGTTATTGACAAAGGCGATGTAATAATAGACTTTACCTTCCATAGTGCGACTGTTGAACATGTAAAAAAAGCCGCAAAAAAAGGCCGCGCCATGGTCATAGGAACTACAGGTTTTAGTAATGAAGAACTTGAAGAAATAAAGAAACTTTCAGCTAACTTCCCATGTGTACTTGCTCCTAATATGAGTGTAGGAATCAATCTTCTTTATAAATTAATTGAAATGACAGTAAAAGTTCT
>JAMONC010000040.1 GCA_027066725.1 Desulfobacterales bacterium | reverse complement strand
ACTACCTCAAACCTCTCATCCCAATTCTTCCCAGGATAATTCAAATAGTCAACCCCACATAGATCGATAAGATAAATAAAGCCCTTTTGTTCCTTAAGATACTCTATAAACTCCAGGAAACCCTCTCTACCACAAATTAAAGTCAAACAATCTCCTTTCTTTACTTCTCTAATTACATCTGGAAACTTTTTCTTAAGTTCCTCAACCGCTAAATTCATCTTTTATCTCCAGCACCCCCATCTTTTTGTCTCTTTTTTAATTTTTTCCTGAAGACTCAAAAGCCCATATAGCAAAGCCTCTGGTCTTGGTGGACAACCAGGAACATATACATCTACCGGTAAAAAGTTGTCCGCTCCCTGTGCTACTGCATAAGTTCTAAAAACTCCTCCAGAACAAGCACAACTTCCCATTGCAATAACATACTTCGGTTCCGGCATCTGATCGTACACCCTTCTGACAATAGGTGCCATCTTCTTAGTAACAGTTCCTGCAACTATAAGAACATCTGCCTGCCTCGGAGAGGCTCTAAAAATGATTCCATATCTATCAAGATCGTAGTGGCTTGCACCTGTTGCCATCATCTCAATAGCACAACAGGCAAGTCCAAATGTAACAGGCCACATAGAACCTGCACGAGCCCAATTTATTATCTTATCGATTGCTGTAATAATTACAGGTGCCCCAGGAATTTGTCTCACTCCAGGAGCTATTTCTATAGTTTCCTTCTCTATACCCCCTTTTCCTTCTGCCTCTTGGACTTCCTGTCCTTCCTGTATTTCCTGTTCTTTTATCTCCTTTTCCTCTGCCATCTTCTCACCTCTCCTTTAATCCCAAGTTAATCCACCTTCACTCCACGCGTATATATAAGCAACAAGAAGAAGTACGGTAAAAATAAATATCTCAACAAAACCAAACCACTTTAAATGCTCAAATACTATTGCCCAGGGATAAAGGAATATAACTTCTACATCAAATACTAAGAAGATAAGCGCTATTATATAAAACCTAATTCTAAAAGGTATTCTTGCATCACCAGTAGGATCAAGTCCACACTCATAAGGAATATACTTTCTAACATCTGGTCTCTTTACTGCAAGTATTTGGTTAGCTATAATTAATACAATACCTAAAACGAGCAACAATAATGCAAATAAAAGCAATGCTCCATATTCACTCATTGCTTACTTGCCTCCTCCTTAGCCTGCTGCTGGGGCTTTGTCTGAGCCTGCCCCTTTGCTTGAGCCTGTGGTTTTGCCTTTGGCTTAGGTTTTGCCTTTGGCTCCATCTTTAAAAGCTGAAGTGCCTTGTTAGGACAAGCACTAACACAATAAGGCTGCTCACCTGCCTTAACTCTGTCTATACAAAGATCACACTTTGTAATAACTCCTGTAAATGGATTAAACCTTGGAACCCCAAAGGGACACGCCTCAGCACAATTCAAACATCCTACACATCTATCTACATAAAGCTTTACTACCCCCTCCACCTTTTCAAATGCCCCAACAGGGCATGCATTCATACACGCAGGTTTAACACATTGAACACATACAAAGTAATAAAACTTTCCATTTAATTCAAATATTGCATTATTAGATACACCCTTGTGCGCCTGACGACATGCTTCTACACATTTTTGACATCCGTCACACTTATCAGGATTATGTTTTAATTTATACCCCATTTAACCCCTTTGCCTCCCTATAACTTTCTAATTTTCCAAACTGTTATATTATAAATTGCAAAATAAAAAAATATTTTGTTATTTATTTCACAAAAAGTTAACGAAATTTTAAAGCCTCCTTATCCGCAATTTTTCTCTTGTTCCATTATACAAATCTGAAAAATAAGTAAATGTATTGTTAAAACTTTCACTCATAAAAGATACACCCTTATATCCTCT
>JAMONC010000039.1 GCA_027066725.1 Desulfobacterales bacterium | reverse complement strand
TCAACCAGAGGCAATGGCAGTTACTGCATTTTTGGTATTTTTATTTGGTATGATGCCAGGGCTTCCAACTATTCCTTTTACTGTTCTTTCTTGTGGAGTTGGTGCTCTTGCATGGATATCTTTTAAAGAGCGAAAAAAGCAAGCTGCTATTGTTGCAAAGGAGGAGGAAGAGGCAAAGGCACCTGTTGAGCCAGAGGCAGGAAGTCCTGAGGAGGTAGAAAGCCTTTTATCATTAGATGTACTTGAGCTTGAGATAGGTTATGGATTAATTCCTCTGGTAGATGAGGAGCAAGGTGGAGATCTTTTAGAGAGGATTCGCTCCATTAGGAAACAGTTTGCTCAAGAAATGGGTATAATAGTTCCACCACTTCATGTAAGGGATAATTTACAGCTTTCACCAGGGCAATATGTAATTTTGATAAAAGGGATAGAAGTAGCTCAAGGTGAGCTTATGATAGGACACCTTCTTGCAATGGATCCAGGAGGTGTTAAGAAAAAGATTCAGGGCATTGAGACAAGAGAACCTGCCTTTGGGCTTCCAGCACTTTGGATACCAGAGTCTGCGCTTCAAGAGGCACAAATGGCAGGTTATACAGTAGTTGATCTTTCAACAGTTGTTGCAACACACCTTGCAGAAGTTATTAGACAAAATGCACATGAGCTTTTAGGACGTCAGGAAGTACAACAGTTACTTGATGTTGTTTCTAAAAAGCATCCTAAAGCAGTTGAAGAGGTCACAAATGCCCTACCTCTTGGAGTAATACAAAAGGTGCTTCAAAACCTTGTAAAAGAAAGGGTTTCTATAAGAGACCTTTTGACAATTATAGAGACACTTGCAGACTATGGCCCTATGACTAAAGATCCTGATATTCTTACAGAGTATGTAAGACAAAAGCTTTCACGTGCTATTGTAAAGCCTCTTTTAGAAGAAGATGGGGTATTAAGGGTTTTGACTTTAGATCCGTCTTTAGAGGAGCAAATAAGAAGTAACATCCAGCAAACAGAGCAAGGCAGTTTCTTGACACTTGATCCACGTATTGCACAAGCTATCGTAAATTCAATAAAAAATGCAGTAGAACAAGTTATAGAGCAGGGGCATCAGGCAATTATCCTTTGTTCACCGTCAATACGTCGGCACTTAAGAAGGCTTTTAGAAAGGTTTGTGCCGAATGTAATCGTGCTCTCACATTCAGAGATTCCGCCAAATATCAACCTTGAAGCCATTTTTATCATAAAAATTTAAAGTGTGCATAGATTTTGCACAAACTCACAAGGCGGGACGGAAGCCATGATTATTAAAAGATTTGAAGCAGAAAATATGACAAAGGCCTTAGAAGAAGTGAAGGCAGTTTTAGGTGAAGATGCTGTCATACTTCACACTAGAAGGCGTCAGAAAAGAGATGCCAAGGGAGCAGTTATTTCCTATATAGAGGTAATGGCTGCAGTTGATCCTGATAAAGATATAGAATCAAGCAAGTCATCTATAGGAACAAAAGATCGTAAAATAATAAGCAGTAATAAAAATATAGGTATTGATGAAATAGTAGGTCAAATAAATGAACTTAAAAGACTTGTTGAAAACTTAGCAATATCATTTTCTAGTATAAATAGCCCAAATTCTTTTAATCAAATATATGACAATAAAGTAATTCCATTGGGACTGTTGGATTCAGTTCTAAACTCTTTAGGACTTCCACCAGAGATAAAAAGAAGAATAGCTATTTCTTATTTATCCAAATATAAAGTGGGAGAGAATACGGATAGGATTACAATTATAAGGTGGCTTTATAACTATGGACTTTCATTAGTCAATGTCGTTAAAGACAAGGATTTTAAGCCTCCGATGTGGTGGGCATTTATTGGTCCTACAGGGGTGGGGAAGACTACAACACTAGCAAAACTTGCAGCTAATTTGGTTATAAGGAAAGGTAAAAAAGGGGTATTAGTTTCAACTGATACTTATAGACTAGCAGGGATAGATCAACTAAGGCGTTATGCAAAACTTATTGATATTCCCTTTGAAGTAGCACAAGATCCTCTAGATCTTGCTCGTATATTTTCTGCTAACAAAGATAAAGATTTTATTTTTGTAGATACTACAGGGAGAAGCCCTTGGGATAGTAAACATAGACAAGAACTAGGAAGATTTTTTGATGCTATTCCTGAATTAAGTGCCCAAGTACTTCTTTGTGCAACCTTAAAACATGAAGACCTTGTAAGAACTATTAAATTATATAAAGACTTACCAGTCTCTGGTTGGATACTAAGTAAGATCGATGAAACAAAAAGTTATGGAGTACTATCAACTCCTGTTTTAGGATTAAGACTTCCTATCTCCTATTTAACTACAGGGCAAAGGGTCCCAGAAGATATTGAACCTGCAAGTGCAAAAAGATTAGTGAGTTTAATATTAGGATTAAACTCGCTTGGAATTAAGGGAGAAAACAAGCTGATCAATAGTTATATTTATGATCAGCCGATAAGAGATATAAAAACAGAAGCGAGGATCTCGTAGGAGTCCTTATGGATCAGGCGGCAACACTTAAGCAATGGCAACAGATAAGAAAAGCTAATACTCAAGGGGCAATAGCCCTTGAAAAGAAGATAGAAAGGTATAGGTATCCACGAGTAATCTCTTTTACAAGTGGAAAAGGTGGAGTAGGGAAGACAAATGTTGTTGCAAACTTAGCCCTTGCTTTTTCAAGATGCGGGAAAAGGGTTCTACTTTTAGATGCAGACCTTGGACTTGCCAATATAGATGTACTTTTAGGACTTTGTCCAAAGTACAATATAAAACACGTCTTTTCTGGGGAAAGACGTCTTGATGAAATACTTATCAGAGGACCGGGGGGCATTCTTATTCTTCCTGCAGGCTCAGGTGTACCTGATCTTGTAACTTTAAGTGATGCAGATAAGTTATTTTTACTTACTGAAATGGAGGATCTGGGGGATGATATTGATCTTTTATTGATTGATACCCCTGCTGGTATATCAGATAATGTAGTTTATTTTAACTTAGCAGCTCAGGCAAGAGTAGTTATTCTGACACCTGAGCCTACATCAATAACTGATGCCTATGCACTTATAAAAGTTTTATTTAGTAGGCACCAAGTAAAATCATTTTATGTACTTATAAACTGGGTCAAGGATGACCAAGAAGCCCAAAAGGTCTTTAAACAACTGGCTGCTGTTGTTGATAGGTTTTTGGGAACGCTTTCTCTAAATTTCCTAGGATTTATTCCTCAAGATGAAGCAATTCCAAGAGCTGTTAGACGACAGCGGGCAGTATTGGACCTTTACCCGCATGCAAAATCTAGTCGGGTCTTCATGGGTCTTGCCCAAAGTCTTTTAAAAGAGGGGTATGATGACTATGTGGACGGCAACATCAAATTCTTCTGGAAGCACTTGTTCAGAGCTTAAAAAAGCTATGGTTAAAAAAAATGTTTCAACGCTTAAAGATTATACAAAAACATTTTTCAAAGATGGGAAAAAGCTTACTAAGGACAAACGTGAAGAGCTTATCTTAAAGTACTTGCCTCTCATAAAGTATGTGGCAGGAAGACTTGCAATGAGGCTTCCCCCTCATATTTCTGTAGATGATCTTATAAGCTCTGGCGTTTTAGGATTAATGGATGCAATAGAGAAGTTTGATCCCTCTAAAAAAATCCAGTTTAAGACCTATGCAGAATTTAGAATTAGAGGGGCAATGCTTGATGAGTTAAGGTCTCTTGATTGGGTGCCTAGATCAGTAAGAAAGAAGGCAACAGAGCTCGAACAAGTCTATAGAGAGCTAGAGAAAAAGCTAGGAAGGCCTGCAGAAGATGAAGAGGTTGCAAAGGCAATGGGAATTAGTCTTGAAGAGTTTTATGATCTTCTTGATAAGACTAAAAATGTTACTTTCTTGGATATAGAAGTAATTAGAAGGCATATGCCAGATAGTAACGAGGATGACATCTTTGATCTTATTGCAGATGATGAAGAAATAGATCCATTCCATCAACTTAATATGATGGAGGTAAAAAATATTCTAATAAAAGCGATAAAAGAGCTTCCAGAGAAGGAGAAACTTATTATTTCACTTTATTATTATGAAGAGCTTACTATGAGAGAAATTGGTGAGATAATGGGTTATACAGAATCTAGAATTTCACAAATGCATACAAAGGCAATGTTAAGACTTAGGGCAAAGCTTGCTCCTATAGCGGAAAAATTGCATGGATCTTTACTTTAAATTTTTTAATTTGGAGCTTTAAAGATATGGCCATCTTTCCGATAAGTCTGACACAGGGGTAAAAAGATAATAAAACTAAGGAGGCACAGATGGCCATTGACTATAATATGAAGATATTAATTGTAGATGATTTTGCCACTATGAGAAGAATTGTAAAGAATATTTTAACTCAACTTGGATTTAAAAATTTTCTTGAAGCTGATGATGGTTCTGTTGCATGGGAGATTTTACAAAAAGAGCCTGTAGATTTTATTGTATCAGACTGGAATATGCCTAAGATGACTGGTATTGAACTTTTAAAAAAGGTGAGGGCTGATGATAAATTAAAGGATATTCCATTTTTAATGGTTACTGCAGAAGCACAAAAAGATAATATCATAGAGGCAGTTAAGGCAAAGGTTAGTAACTATATAGTTAAACCATTTACACCAGAGGTCTTAAGTGAGAAGATAAAAAAGATCTTTGGTGAATAATAAAAGCCTATGTCTATATGGATAAAGAACAAGAAAAAAGGGAAAACTTGGAAGAGAGTGAAAGCCCTGATAAAAAAGATACAGGACAAGAACAATCAAAAGAAGTTCTAGAAGAGAAGGAAGAGGGAAGAGATCCCCCTGCATCTCAAGATTCAACTCTAGAGGAAAATCCTAACAATAAAAATGACCAACCAGAAAAAGACAATCCAGAAGAATTAGATTCAACAGATATACAGCAGGAAAATGACAGTATAGAAGAAGACTCTAAAGATGTCCCCAAAACAGATACTGAAGATTTAGAGGATAAAGTAGAAGATAAGAAGGAAGATAATAGAGCTAAAGAAAAGTCTGAAGAGCAGAGAGAGAAGTCTAAGGAACCTGAACCTATTAAAGGAGAACCTCTTAAAAATGATGAAACCGATAATGCTAATATTAGCGAAAACTTAGATAATTCTGATGGAGGAATAGATAAAGAAGGAGACAAAGATAATAAGGATAAAAATGAAAAAGGAGATGATGTAGAGTCTCTTTCTGATGATGAGCTTTGGGATACAGAAAGTAGCTTAGATGATTTAGATTTAGATATATTTGAAGATGATGAAGAAGAGATAATATCAGAAACTAAGGAGGAAGAGGATTCTAGCCAAAAAACTAAAGAAGAAATATCTGAAGATAAAGAAAAAAATGTCAAAAATAATAAAGATAAAGACAGAGAACCAGATAAAGACAATAGATTTAATAACCTTCTAAAAAGACTTCCACCTCTAAGGTCTTTAGTTTTTTGGGGAATAATTGCTTTAGAATCTATTCTTATTATAGTAGGTTTTTTTACAATATATGCTCTTTGTGCACCATATTTTAAGCATCTCAATAAAAACACATATATTGTCCAAAAATCTAAGTCTAAAGAGACTAAAAAAACTTTTGGAAAATCCTCAAGATCTAAAAATGTAAATCAATCTTCCAAGTATCCTTTTGACAAGAAGAATATAAATATCCCTTCTTCAGCTAAAGTGCTTGGTACTGCTATAGTTAGTTTACAGCCTTTTTATATACCAGTAGTTTATGAAGGTGATGTAGTATTTTTAAAGTTACATGCTAAATTAACTGTTGCTGATCCTAACACAAAGGCAATTTTAGAGCATAGATTAACTCTTATAAGAAATATTATATATGAGGACTTAAAAGGAATAGTTATAAGGCCAGAGGAAAGAGGGAATTTTCTCCTAAAATATTGTAAGCCTTTAAAACAAGCTCTTAATAAAGAGTTGTCTCCTTATAGAATTACAGATGTAAGTCTAATGGGTTTTATATTGAGATAATAAAAATAGGGGGAATTAAGATAAGATGGTTGCTGTAATAAATGTAATTAAGGAGGTAATTAATTATGGATCGCTATGGTGTAGAGGGAGTCCAATTGATTTCTACTCAACCTATTAATTTACAGGTAAATAGAGGGCAAAGACATGGTAGAAGGGATGAACATCAGAATAAGGATCAAAGAAAAAAAGAGAATAAAAAGAAAAAAGAGGGCTTAAGGTTAAAAGATCAGGTAACTTTGATGATTCGACATAAGCCAAATGAAAAATATATGTTAGATGCTCCGAAAACTTTTAAAGATAATATCAATAAAGAAGGGACTAATGGAATTAAAAAGAAAATAGACATAAAAGTCTAATAAAATCTATGAATACTTCTAATTTAATAATATTACAACTATTTTTAGATATTGTTCTAATCGGATTATTTTTATTAGTTTATGTAAAAATAAGAGGTCTTAGTCCTCAAAGAATAGAGTCTTTTTTAAAGGCATTAAAAGAAAGCAAAGAACTTACTGAAAAACTTAATAAACTTATTGAAGAAAAAAGGATTTTAGTTAAAGAGTTAGAAGCTGTTTTAAAACCAAATACACAAAATAATCAATCATTAAAGGATAGTGGATTAACTTTACAAGAAGAACAATTTATTCATTCAAAGGTGATATCATTGTGGAAAAAAGGGAAAAGTAATCAAGAGATATCTAAAGAGACGGGTTTATCCCTAGGAGAGGTAGAAATTATTATTTCCCTTTTTAAAAGTAAAAGTCTTTAAAACCTTTCCTTAAGTGGAGTTATATTTATTAATTTTTGATTTTCTTGTTCCATTATGAGTATATAATCAAGTGCCTGCTCTAAAGAACAAGAAGATTTATATTTCTTTATCAATATTCTAGATGAAAGCCCCCATTGTTTATAGAAATCGTTTAACAATATCTTAAGCCTTTCACATAATATAGAAAATTGTTTTTCTCTATGTAGAGATAGGATAAGATAGTCAGCTCCTTTTTTATACAGAGGAGGGATCATTTTTAATTTATCATCAAGTATTAATGATGGGTCTTCAAGAAGATGTAATATAGACTCTCCTAGTTCATCAAGACATTGGTCTGCCCGTAGGTATCCCCATCTTTTATTAAATTTTCTAAGTTCCTTAAAATCAATAAGAATCAAATGATAATAATCTAAAATATCTCTAATTTCTTTAGATATCTCTATGGTTAGTAAAAATCTATAATTGAAAAAGTTAGACATAGGTTCACGAAAATAACATATCTGTCTAAATTGTTCTACAGTTCTTATATCTTTTATTCTAGGCTCTACCTCTAAAGATAAAGGATTCCACTTACTTACTATTTCTATAACAGCTTCTACACTCTTTTTATCAAGTTTATTATTTTGGACATTTGCTCTTAATATTGAACAAGCACTTTTTATACTTAAAGGAGGTTTATATGGCCTTTTAGCTATAAGGGCTTCAAGTATATCTGATACAGATACAAGTCTTACACTAGGGGGTATATCTTTTTCTTTTAAACCAAAGGGATAACCAGAGCCATCGAGACGTTCATGATGTTTTAGAACTATTTCATATATAATTGGGCTCTCAATTCTTGTTTTTATAAAATCTGCTCCTATTATAGGATGAAGTTTCATTAATTTTCTATCTAAACTATTAAACTTCCCAGGTTTTAAAAGTACTTCATCTGGTATGGCAATTTTACCAATATCGTGTAGAAGACATCCTATTTTAATCATTTCTATTTCAGAATTACTGAAACCTAGCAATTTTGCGGCCTTAACAGCAATCTTTGCGACTCTTTTTGAATGTTCAAGTGTACAATGATCTCTACTACCTAGCATGTCTCCCATAACAGCAAGCAGATTATGTATTTGTTTTTGATGATGTATTTCAAGTTTTATTAGTTTTTCTAACAAGTTAATTCTTAATAAGAGCTCTTGTGGTATTATTGGCTTTGAAATAAAGTCATCCGTTTGAGGCTTAAGCCTTTCTATAAAATTGTCTGAGTCATTGCTGTTTATTAGGGTTATTATATATGGATGAGGATATCTGTTATTTTTAATTTTATTTAAGACCCAGATACTTTTTTCTAAAGGAAGGAAGTTGGAATCAAATATTAATATTTTTGTCTTGTTATTTTTAGACCTTTCTAATAACTCTTCTTTGGAGTTAGCAATTAAGATTTGATGTTTATATTTATTTAAATAAGTATATATCTTTTGTTGTTCTTTAGTATCATTGCTTGCAATTAAGATATTATACGGATATGTTGTATAAAAAATATCATTTTTTATATATAACACTTCCTTATTCTTCCTTGATTTCCAGTCATTAGTTAATCGTTAAGCTTTTAATTATCTATCGGAAGTTTTCCTGCCTATTCAAAAAATAAAAATTTTAAGCTTCAAACTTAAAGGATTAATGAAATCTTTAGCTATATCCGAGAAAGATATCAAAGTGAGAAAATTTTCTTAAAGAGTCAAATTTAACATTAAAAAATTTTATCTTATGCTTTGAATTTTATGTATATATTTGGAGGACCAATTAATGCCTAGTAAAAAAAATGACGCTAAATTGGATGGATTAATAAGTATTAAAGAAGCAAGTAAAAGACTTGGAGTGCCTTCAACAACTTTAAGACATTGGGAAAAAGTTTTAGAGGGTGTATGGGCTCCGACAAGGACTAAAGGGGGGCAAAGAAGATATAGTCAAAAGGATTTAGCTATACTTGCTAAGGTAAAACATCTATCTCAACAAATGAGTCTTTCGGAGGTTAAACAAGAACTTCTAAAAGAGGGAGCTAAAGAGGATCAAGGTGCAATATACGATTTTACAGATAAAGTAATTCTCATAACAGGTGGAACGGGTTCTTTTGGCCATGCATTTACAAAATATTTACTTACTGAGCATCATCCAAGAAGCATAAGGATATATAGTCGAGATGAATTAAAACAATATCAGATGCAACAAAAGTTTAATGATCCAAGGCTTAGGTTTTTAATTGGAGATGTAAGAGATAGAAATAGACTTATAAAAGCAACAAGAAAGGTTGATGTTATAATACATGCTGCTGCTATGAAACAAGTTCCAATTTGTGAGTATAATCCTTTTGAAGCGGTAAAAACCAATATACTGGGTGCTAAAAATGTTATAGATGCGGCACTTATAAATGAAGTGCCAGATGTAGTTACTTTAAGTACTGATAAAGCTGTTAATCCTGTAAATTTATATGGTGCTACAAAACTGTGTGCAGAAAAGGTATTTGTCCATGCAAATGTATATTCTGGTGATCGCCCAACACGTTTTTCTTGTGTGAGATATGGAAATGTTTTAGGTTCTAGGGGGAGTGTAGTCCCTCTTTTTTTAAAGCAACGCGAAGAAGGTATCATAACTATTACAGATCCTCGTATGACACGTTTTTGGCTTACACTTTCTCAGGCAGTAAGGCTTGTTGCAAGGGCTCTTGCTATTATGAATGGTGGAGAGATATTTGTTCCCCGCATTCCAAGCATGAAGATAGTAGACCTTGCAAAGGCAATTGCCCCCGGATGTAAACAAAAAATCATAGGGATAAGACCTGGTGAGAAGATACATGAGCTTTTAATCAGTGAGTATGAAGGAAGCCATACAGATATGTTTGAAGATTTGTTTGTTATTCATCCAAATGGAAAATGGCAACCCAGAGGAGTCTTTATAAAAGGCGAACCTGTACCTGAAGGTTTTTATTATGCAAGTGATAAAAATGATACCTGGCTTAGTGTTCAAGATCTAAAAAAGCTCTTAAAAAAAGAAGGATTAATATAAATAAATTTTTATGGTTAAAAGGCTTTCTTATAGCAAACAATGGATAAGCGAAGAAGATATCCAGGCTGTTATTAGAGTTTTAAAGTCTAAACGTATTACTCAAGGTGAAGAGATTAGATTTTTTGAAAGAGATATTTGTAAATATACAGGAGCAAAGTTTTGCACTTGTGTTTCAAATGGTACAGCTGCTCTTTATCTGGCAGCAAGAGCACTAGGGGTTAAAGAAGGGGATTTAGTACTAACCACTCCTATCACCTTTTGCGCAACAGCAAATGCCTTTGCACTTTGTGGTGCAAGAATAGATTTTATTGATATAGATCCAGAGACCCTACAGATATCTCCAAGCCAAATAGAGCTTTATATTAAACAAACTGGTAGTGTTCCCACAGTAGTTATACCAGTTGATTTTTATGGTATTTCAGCAGATCTTGTAAAAATACATAGGCTTTCTAGAGATTATAACTTCAAGGTTGTTGAAGATGCAGCGCATAGTATCGGAAGTTCTTATTCTTATAATGGAGAAGATATATTTTGTGGTGCATGTAGGCACTCAGATCTCTCTATATTTTCTTTTCATCCAGTTAAAAATATAACAAGTGCAGAGGGTGGAGCAGTACTTACCAATGATGAAACGCTTTTTAGATGTATATCTTTATTAGCCAATCATGGTATAGAAAGAGACCCTAATAATTTTGAATTTTTTTCAAAGGATCAAATATGGCCATACGAACTACATGAACTTTCTCTTAATTTTAGGCTTAGTGATATACATGCAGCACTTGGTAGGAGTCAACTTTCTAGAATCGATCTTTTTAAAAGGAGAAAGCAGCGTCTTTTTAGAGCATATAGAGAAAGACTTTTTGAACTTGAAGAAAAAGAAATACTAAAACTACCTATTTGGCCTAAAGGACAAGATCCCTGTTTCCATCTTTTTATAATAAGACTAGGGACTAAATCTCCTATTAATAGAGATGAACTTTTTAAAGGACTTACCAAGTATGGTATATATCCTCAAGTTCACTATTGGCCTTTACATCTTCATCCATATTATAGAAAGGTATATGGATATAAAGAGGGAAAGTGTCCTATTGCAGAAGAGTTTGCCAAGACTTGTCTTAGCCTCCCATTTTTTGCCTCTATGGAGATAGAAGATGTAAATTTTGTATGTGCTACCTTAAAAAAGTTACTTTTAAGTTAGTCATAGAGATCATCTAGACTATATAAGTAATCCCAGATAAATTCTTCTTGTAGACCTGTTTCAATACTTCCTGGACGCATCTTTCTGGTTTTATCTATAGCTATATCAGGTTTTAGGTGATAGTATCTTCCAATAAGACAAGCAAGTACAGTTCCTGTTCTACCTCTTCCTGCCACACAATGTATACAAAGTCTTTTTTTAGAGTTAGATTTTTTAAATATATCCCATATCTTTTCTATTTGATCAAAAGTTGGGGCATCAAAGTCAGGGACAGGTACATCAATTATTTTAAAATTTTTTCTGTAATCAGGGCTCTTATAATCAAGGTCTGTAAGATTTATTATAAAATGTATATTCATACTTAATAAAAATTCTATCTCTTCTCTTATAGATCTTACATAAAATGATGGCATTGCCATTGCACAAAGCCTTTTTTCAATTACAAAAGAAAAACTAGTATTTTTAGCCACAGGATGAAAAAGGCCTTTTACACTTGGCCACCATCCTAACAGTTCTCCATTTTTATCTATGATTTTTAATGGTTTTAAAATGTTTTTAAATATTGATAGAGGTGGATTTAGTTTTTGTATGTCTTTATAAGATAATGAGGTTTCTATTATTACTTCATCTTCTTCAATTATATTTAGGATTGACATGTTTTTAAATTCACAACCATGTAAATTTTTAGTAAATTTTAAATAATTATATCAGAAATAAAAAGTATTAATTTGCCGATGATATCTTCAAACCTATCTTTATGTGAAAGGTCAAGATTATGAAAGAGAAAAGCTTAGATGTATGCGTTGCAGGATGTGATAAGAGTGCATTTGATTTCGTTTTGATGTTTGATTCTGAACCATTTAAAAAATTAGATGTTAGATTAGTTGCTGTATGTATTTTAAATGAAGAGAATAGTCGAGAACTTATAAATTTTGCTAAGAAAAATGATATATCTATTATAAAGGATATTGAGAAATTACCCCAATTAGGTTTAGATCTATTTTTTGTCCCAGATAGAGAATTCTTGTTTCATATACAAGATAGATTTGTTGTAAGAGATTTAAAGCCATATATTGTAGAACCAAATACTTGTAAACTTATATATAAACTTTACGAGACACATATTGAAGGTAAAAAGGCAGAAAAGAAGTTTTATAGTGTTTTTAAAAGTGCAAGAGATGCAATTATGATATTGGATGAAAACCTAGATATACATCAGGCAAATCAAGCTGCAGCTAAAATATTTGGTTACACTATAGAGGAGTTATTAAGTAAAAACTTAAAAGATCTTATTCCAAAGTCTGAAAAAGGTTTTTATAAAAAGATAAAAGAGGGAAGGGGAGAACCAGTTATCATAAGTGCAGTTAAAAAAGATGGAAGTTCTTTCCCCGTGAGGGTTTCTCTTTCTTCATTTTCTCTTAATTCTTCGCTTTATTATACAGTTATTTTAAGAGATCAGACCCAGAGAAAAGAGATGGAAGAAAGGCTTCTTCAGGCAGAAAGGCTTGCTGCTGTTGGTCAAACTGCATCTTACCTAATCCATGAAATAAAAAATCCTCTTATAATTATAGGTGGTTTTGCCCAGCAACTTTTAAAGAGAATTGACCCAAAAGACAAGGATAAACTTGAGATCATTTTAAAGGAAATAGAAAGACTTGA
Organism: Desulfobacterales bacterium; assembly: GCA_027066725.1. Classification (GTDB taxonomy): domain Bacteria; phylum Desulfobacterota; class Dissulfuribacteria; order Dissulfuribacterales; family JAMONC01; genus JAMONC01. Next base: position 4,795 of record JAMONC010000039.1, on the reverse strand, counting down.
ATCCCTTATTACAGATGTAAGAGACTTTACAAAATCTATTGAGATTGAAAGAAAAGATTGTGACTTAAACGAACTTCTTCTTGAAACAATATCCTTTTTTAAAGATGAAGCAGCTAAATATGGCATAGAGATTATTGTAGATTTAAGTAAAGATGTTCCAAGAGTTAAGGTCGATCCAGATTTAATGAAGCAAGTTTTTATAAATCTTATAAAAAATGCCATTGAGGCAATAAACGAACAAGGAACTTTAAGGGTTATATCAAGACTTGAGAAATCTGTTGTTAAGATAGAGATATCAGATACTGGTTGCGGCATTTCTGAAAAATATTTAAGAGAGATATTCAACCCCTTTTTTACTACAAAGAAGAAGGGAACAGGATTGGGGTTGACAATCTCTTATAGAATAGTTAAAGCGCATGGCGGTATTATAAAGATAAAAAGTAAAGAAGGTAAGGGTACTACTTGTACTATCTTATTGCCTATTAAATAAGGAGAGATAAAAAAATATGTATATAGTAACTGGTGGAGCAGGTTTTATAGGAAGCGCTTTTGTTTGGAAACTTAACGAGTTAGGCATAGATGATATTTTAATTGTAGATAATCTAGGTACAACTCAGAAATGGAAAAATCTTGTTAATCTTAGATACTACGATTACCTGCATAAAGATGATTTTTTAGAGGAGCTTTATGCAAGTAGGTTCCCTAAAATAGAATCCATAATTCATATGGGGGCTTGTTCTTCAACAACAGAATTAGATGCAGATTACTTAATGGATAATAACTTTCATTATACAAAGGAGTTAGCTAAGTATTGTCTGGCAAATAATATAAGGTTTATCTATGCAAGTAGTGCTGCAACTTATGGAGATGGCTCCCTTGGTTTTAGTGATGACCATAGTATTATACCTAAACTTAAACCATTAAATATGTATGGCTATTCAAAGCAGCTTTTTGACTTATGGGCTTTAAAAAAGGAGATATTAGATAAAATTGTTGGAATAAAGTTTTTTAATGTATATGGACCCAATGAATATCATAAGGGTGATATGAAAAGCGTTGTTTGTAAGGCATATTATCAGATAAAGGAGACAGGTAAATTAAAGCTATTTAAGTCTTATAAGCCAGAGTATAAAGATGGAGAGCAAAAGAGGGATTTTGTTTATATAAAAGACTGTGTTGATGTAATGGCTTGGTTTTTAGAGCGCAGGGATGTAAATGGCATATTTAATCTAGGTACAGGAAAGGCACGTACATGGAATGACCTTGCAAAGGCAACTTTTTCTGCAATGGGGCTAGAGACCAATATAGAATATATTGATATGCCAGAGGCTATTAGGGACAAATACCAGTATTTTACACAGGCAGATATGAAAAAATTACAAGATGCTGGCTACAAACGAAAATTTACAAGCCTTGAAGATGCAGTTAAAGACTATGTCCAAAATTATCTGTCAAAGGAAAATCAATATCTTACTAGCATATAGTCTATGATCTTTTTTATCTTTTAGGAGAAAAAGAGTGCTTTATTATCAGCATCTTACATCATTTTGGATTGATCTAATAGTCTTTATTGTTGGGCTTTGTATAGGAAGCTTCTTAAATGTTGTTATAGTAAGATTACCCAAAAAAGAATCGATAATTTCTCCTGGTTCTAAGTGTCCTAAATGTGGTCATAGATTAAGATGGTGGGAGAATATCCCACTTATAAGTTTTATTATATTAAAAGGTAGATGTAGTAAATGTTCAGAGCCAATATCAATACAATATCCTATTGTAGAGCTTATAACTGCAATTTTAAGTGTGTGTCTTTGGCTAAAGTATCACTTTAATATTTATATGTTTTTAGGCTATCTTTATTTTGTATGCTCGTTAATAGCCATATTTTTTATTGATCTTAAGCACCATATAATCCCTGATGTAATCTCACTTCCTGGTATTGTAATTGGAATTTTAATGTTTGCTGTTGTTCAAGGACTCTCTCCAAAGGAGTCTTTGATAGGAGCTGTTGTTGGTGCAGGCATCTTTGAACTCATAAGACTAGGTTATTTTTTTGTAACTAAAAGAGAAGGAATGGGCTTTGGTGATGTAAAGCTTATGGGAATGATTGGGGCATTTTTGGGCTGGCTTTATATCCCAATAGTTATATTTTTTAGCGCCCTTATTGGTACTATCTATGCCTTTTTACTTATGTTTTTAAATAAGGCTAAAAGAGATACTAGAATCCCTTATGGTCCTTTTTTAGCTATAGCTGCCCTTATAGCACTTTTCTTTGGTCCACAAATCCTCGCTTTTTATAGAGACCTAATGTTTGGTAGATGGTTCTAATCTTTATAGTTGTTAGTTAACTATTCCCTTAATTTACCTATTAGGATAATACTTTAAACTTTAAAAGTTTTACCTTTAAAAACTTAGTGTTACTTTAAGTTTTTTGTTTGACTATTATACAAAAATTTGATAAGAGCTTATTACAAATTATTCTTAATAACAACAATCCTTTAATCTTAAATAAAGCAGGATGGTGTTAGCTATGAAGACTATCTTTATTCATCCTGAAAGATGTATTGGGTGTAAGCATTGTGAAATAGCTTGTAGATTAGCACACTCAAAGACAAATCAATTATTTGATTTGCCTAATGATAACAGTGCTCATAAACGCATATTTGTAGAGTCTACAGTTAACTATTTAACAATGCCAATAAGATGTAGACACTGTAACCCTGCTCCATGTGAACAGGTTTGTCCAACAGGTGCTATACATAGAGATGATAAGTTAGATGTAGTAATAGTTGATACAGCTAAATGTATAGGCTGTGCTATGTGTGCAATTGCCTGTCCTTTTGATGTGATTTCTTTTTATAAGAACTTAGCTTTTGATAAACAAGTCAATATAAAATGTGATTTCTGTATTGATAGATTAAGTAAAGATAAACTTCCTGCATGTGTAGAGGCATGTAAAACAAATGCATTAGAGTTTGGTGAGATTAATCAAATCATTAAGAAATCAAGAAAGCTTTCTGTATTAGATATTGGCAATACTCTTATTAATGAAGAAAAGAGATCTATTCCAGATAATATCTTAAAGTTTAGACAGGTTATGGAAAAGATTTATCATTTGGGTTCAATTATTTAGAGGAGGCGTTGGTTATGTTGGATAAAAAAGAGATTATAGATAAACGCACTATAGATGAAAGTGCAAAGCCTATATTAGAAAAGGCAATGGATGAAAACTTAGAGACTGTATGGGATAGGCTAGAAGCCCAGCAACCACAGTGTGGATATGGACAACTTGGGCTATGTTGTAATCGCTGTGCTATGGGACCTTGTAGGATAGATCCTTTTGAAAAAACTGGTCCTAAAAGGGGTGTTTGTGGTGCAGATGCAAGCCTTATATCTGCAAGAAATCTCTTAGATGACCTTTTAGTTGGAGCGGCTGCCCATTCAGATCATGGAAGAGAAATAATTGAAGTATTGTTAAAAACTTCAAGGGGACAGGCTCAAGGTTACGAGATTACAGATACTGAAAAATTAAGAACATTAGCAGAAGAATTTGATATAGACACATCTAAGTCTGACAATGAAATTGCAGAAGAACTTGCCTTAAAATTATTTGAAGAATTTGGGACAATAAAAAATTCTATTACCTTTGCCTTAAAAAGGGCTCCAGAAAAGAATATAGAGCTTTGGAAAAAGCTAAATATTTTTCCTAGAAGCGTTGATAGAGAAATAGTTGAAGCAGCTCATAGGATACACATGGGGGTGGATTCAAGTTATGACAATGTCTTAATACATGCCTTAAGGACCTCCCTTTCTGATGGTTGGGGTGGTTCTATGATGGCTACAGAGATATCAGATGTTTTATTTGGAACCCCTACTCCATGCACATCTTATGTAAATCTTGGGTGCATAAAAGAAGACCATATTAATATCCTATTACATGGACATAATCCAATCCTTTCTGAGATGCTTGTAAAGGCAGCGCAAGAAGATGAAATAAAAGAAATGGCACTAAAAGTAGGCTCACAAGGCTTAAATCTACTAGGGATGTGCTGTACTGGAAATGAAGTCTTGATGAGAAGAGGAATTCCTATAGCAGGAAACATGCTGCTTCAAGAGCTTGCTATTGCAACAGGTGCCATTGAACTTATGCTTATAGATTATCAGTGTATATTCCCATCCATTTCAAAGACAGCAAAGTGCTATCATACAATAGTTGTATCTACATCAGAAAAAGCAAGATTTTCCGATGCAAAACATGTAGAATTTCATCCTGATCATGCACTTGATATAGCCAGAGACATCATAAGACTTGCAATAAATAACTTTAAAAATAGAAATCCAAACAGGGTAAAGATTCCAAAAGAGCCTATGAAAATGATGGCTGGTTTTTCTGTAGAGGCTATAAAAAAGGCTCTAGGAGGGAGTTTTACCCCACTTCTTGAGGCAATTAAGTCAGGTAAAATCAAAGGTGTTGTAGGTATTGTAGGCTGTAATAATCCAAAAATTACCCATGATTTTGGACACGTAAATCTGACAAAAGAGCTTATTAAAAATGACATACTAGTAGCAGAGACAGGTTGTGCTGCTATTGCTTGTGCAAAGGCAGGGCTTTTATTACCAGAGGCAGCAGATATGGCAGGAGATGGACTAAAAGAGATAGCAAATGCCCTTGGTATTCCACCAGTATTACACATGGGCTCATGTGTAGATTGCTCAAGGATATTGGTGTTAGCTGGACTTTTAGCAAAAGAGCTAGGGGTTTCTATTTCTGATCTTCCAATTGGAGGGGCTGCTCCAG
>JAMONC010000038.1 GCA_027066725.1 Desulfobacterales bacterium | reverse complement strand
TATCTCTACACCCTCATGGGCAATAGGATCTGTTACCAAGACCTTAATTGCAACCATTTTTATGTAAGTCCCCTTTCTTAAAAAATATAAAAAATCTAAATTATTCTATTCTTCATGTGCAGCAAAATAGGCTTGTGCAGCGGCAATAGACTTACCAAACTCTACGTCATGCCCTAATTTTTTAAGAGCTCTTTCAACTGCAGCAAGTGCAACTATCATATCCCACTGATCTAAGTGTCCCATGTGAGATATCCTAAATATTTTTCCTTTTAACTGTGCTTGTCCGCCGGCAATTGTAATTCCAAATTCTTCTCTTAGTATCTTTACTACATCTTGGCCGTTTATTCCTTCAGGAGCCTTTACAACTGTAATTGATTCTGAAGGCACTTTTGAAAATATTTCAAGCCCCATTGCAGTAATACCGGCTCTTGTTGCTTCAGCCAGTATCTTATGGTGTTTAAATAGTTTTTCATGCCCTTGTTTTTTCCAGTCTTTTAATACCTCTCCTAGTCCAATGATTAAAGATACTGCGGATGTAAAAGCTGTAGTTTTTTTATTAAGGGCCTTTTTTTCTTTTAAGAGATTAAAGTAATACTTAGGACATTTTGATTCTTCAATAAAGCTCCATGCCTTTTGACTAACACTTAACATAGATAGTCCTGGAGGTAGTCCAAATGCCTTTTGTGACCCAGATACTACTATATCAAGGCCCCATTTGTCAGTTTCTATATCATAGACTCCTATTGCACTAATAGCATCTACTACAAAGCATATATTTTTATCCTTAAGTAACTCCCCTATTTCTTTAATAGGGTGTTTTACTCCAGTAGAAGTCTCATGTGCCTGTATAAATACAGCCTTTGCTTCAGGGTGATCATTTATAGCCTTTTCTATATCTTCTACTCTTACAGCTTCTCCCCAAGTAATATCTATATTAATAGGTTTAATTCCATTGGTTTCACAAAGCTCTGCCCATCTTTCTCCAAATTTACCAGCTCGTACTACAATAGCACTATCACCAGGAGAGAGTAAATTTACAACTGATGCCTCCATTGCCCCTGTACCTGAAGAGGCGAGAATAAACACATCGTTTTGGGTTTTAAATAGCCACTTTAAGTCCTCTCTTACCTCAGTTAATATCTCAGAAAATTGAGGACTTCTGTGGTGCATAATAGGTTCTGCCATTTTTAGCAGCACTTCTGGTGCTGCTGCTGTTGGCCCTGGGGCCATGATATAGCGTTTTTGCATATTATTAATCCTCCTTAATATTACAAATAAAAAAACGCCACATAAAAAATGTGCGTATTCCTTATCTTAAAAATAGATTCTCATGTCAAGAGAAACATGAATATTTATTCAAAAAATATAAAATATTATATTAAATTTTTGTTAACCTGTTAAGCTTACTTGATGAATACTATTTTTGTCCATTAAAAGCATTAAAAGTCTATCTATCCCAAGGGCCATACCAGCACATTGCGGCATATCTTTAAGATCAGCTAAAAATTTTTTAGGTAGTGATGGAGGGCATCTACCTTTTTGTTTTATCTTTTCAATCTCTTTTTTAAATCTTTTTTCTTGTTCTAAGGGATCTCTTAATTCAGAAAAGCCATTTGAAAGCTCAATTCCTGCAATATAAAGCTCAACTCTTTCTGAATAGTTAGGATCATCCTTTTTTATTTTTGATAAACTAGCCATAGACGATGGCCAATCATACAAAAAGACAGGCCTATTCTTAGGAAGATTAGGCTCTACCTTACTAACTAGATCAAGATCAAATTTAAAAGAGTTAGGTTCTCCATTAGGTTCCCAACCAGCATATTTTATAAAGGCATCTTTTATCTTTAATCTTATAAAAGGAGGTGTTAGGTCTATTTTTTCTCCTTTGTAATAAAGGTATGGCTTTCCTTCAGCATCAAATAGATTAAAAGCCCTAGCACAAGATATTATTAATCTTTCACATTCATCCATTAAATCATTATAATTTTCCCCGATACTATACCACTCTAAAAGGCAAAATTCTTTTAGGTGTAAATCAGATATTTCATCTGCTCTAAAGACAGAGCTTATCTGAAATATACCTTTTATGTCCTTTATCTTTGAAATAATACGTTTTAGATATAGCTCAGGAGAAGTTATTAGCCTACCTACTTCTTTTTTGTTTTCATCAACTACAGAGAAATAATTTATATTTTCTTCAGGAGCTAGTTCTTCTACAAGAAGAGGGCTTTGAACTTCTAAAAAGCCCTCTTCATGAAAAAATGCCCTAATAATCCTATAAAGTAAATCTCTTTTTTTTATGACTTCTAATAAATCACATTCTTTTAAATCTGCCGGTTGCATTCTTAGTGTTATCTTTTATTAACCCTTTCTACATATTCACCTGTTCTGGTGTCTACCTTTAATATGTCTCCTTCTTCTACAAAGAGAGGCACTTGTAATTTATAGCCTGTTTCTAAGGTTACTGGTTTGGTTGCTCCTGTTGCAGTATCTCCTTTTACACCAGGAAGGGCTTCTACTACCTTTAATTCTACAAAAGTTGGCAGGCTTATATCTATCGGAGTTCCCTTAAAGAAAAGGACATCTACTTCCATATTATCAAGTAAGAAGTTTTTTGCCTCCCCCATCTGTTCTTCTGTAAGGGTAACTTGATCATAGGTTTCCATATTCATAAAGTGATAGCCTTCACTATCTTTATAGAGATACTGCATGTGGACTTCTTCTAAGTTTGCAGGCTCAAATTTATCACCAGACCTATAGGTCCTATCCATTGTATAGCCTGTGATCATATTTTTTAGTTTGCACCTATAAAGAGCCTGCCCTTTTCCAGGCTTTGAAAATTGAAATTCTGTGATAATGTAAGGTTCACCATCAATTTGTATTTTTAGGCCTTTTCTGAGGTCTGAAGAATCGTACACAGCTTTTTCTCCTTTATTTTTTATTTTTTTATTTCAAGATATTGATTTATTTCATAAGTAGTGTATGAGTTGCCAAAGTTCAACACCTGATTTAGTAAAAAATCAATTTAAAGATGGAGATATAAAGCTATGGATTACAAAGACACACTTAATTTACCAAAAACCAAGTTTCCTATGAAGGCTAATTTGGTTCAAAAAGAGCCCAACATGTTAAAATTTTGGGAACAGATTGATCTATACAATAAATTAAGAGAGCATTCTTTTGGAAAAAATAAATTTATTCTTCACGATGGACCTCCTTATGCAAATGGACATATACACTTAGGACATACAGTAAATAAGGTCTTAAAAGATATAATTGTAAAGTCTAGACAAATGATGGGCTTAGATGCCCCTTATGTACCAGGCTGGGATTGCCACGGTCTTCCTATTGAACACAATGTTGAGAAAGAGCTAGGTCCTAAAAAAAAGGAACTTTCTCTTATTGATATAAGAAGACGCTGTAGAAAATATGCAGAAAAGTTTGTAAGGCTTCAAAAAGAAGAGTTTAAAAGGCTTGGAGTTATTGGGGACTGGGAAAATCCCTATCTTACAATGACCTATGATTATGAGGCTGAAATAGCACGCCAATTTTGTGATATTTTTTTAAGAGGGTATGTAATAAAGAAAAAGCGTCCCGTTCACTGGTGTCCAAGCTGTGCTACTGCACTTGCTGAGGCAGAGCTTGAATATAAGGATCATAAGTCTCCTTCTATCTTTGTAAGATTTCCTATAACAAAAGGGCTTAAAGATAAGCTTGAGGATATCGTTGGCTCTCATTTAGAAAACCCAACATATTGTATCATATGGACAACTACTCCTTGGACACTTCCTGCAAACTTGGCTGTTGCAATGCATCCAGAGTTTGACTACGTAGTTTGTGAGCTTGAATTAGATGGTAAAAAGGAATGTTGGCTCCTTGCTGAAGGAAGGCTTCTTGCTACTTTATCTAGTGTTGGTTTAGAGCAGCAAGATTGTAAAATACTTGCCAAATTTAATGCTACACAAATAGAAGGACTAGAACTTAATCATCCAT
>JAMONC010000037.1 GCA_027066725.1 Desulfobacterales bacterium | reverse complement strand
CGTCGTGCAGGAGATTTTAGGGTAAAAAGAGGAAAGAGTTTCGTATTTATCCAATGTGTTGGCTCAAGAGAAAAAGATAGACTTTACTGTTCTAAGGTATGTTGTACTCACTCAGTACAAACAGCAATTAGTCTTAAAAAGGAAGATCCTTCCCGCTCTGTTTACATTCTCTACAGAGATATGAGGACCTATGGAGAAAGAGAGCTTCTTTATAAAGAAGCAAGAGAGCTTGGAGTTATCTTTATAAATTATGAACTTCACGGTAAACCAAAGGTCAAGAAGAATAAACATGGCCTTGTTGTAGAGGTTTGGGATCATGTACTTCATAGACCTATGGAGATAGATACAGATGTATTAATCTTGGCAACTGCCATATTACCCAATCCAAAGGCAAAAGAGCTTGCAAAACTTTACAAGGTCTCTGTTGATTCTGATGGATTTTTCCAGGAGGCACACGCAAAACTTAGACCTGTAGATTTTGCAACTGATGGACTTTTTATGGCAGGCCTTTGTCATTATCCAAAACCTGTTGAGGAATCTATTGCTCAGGCAAAGGCTGCTGCTGCAAGAGCTGGTACCTTACTCTCTAAAAAAGAGATCAGTCTTGAGCCTATAAAGGCAGTTGTAAATCCTGATAAATGTGATGGTTGTGCCCTTTGTGTAGATGTTTGTCCATATCAAGCAATAAGCCTTATAGAAGGTGTAGATGAACAGGGTAACCCATATAAGAGAATTGCAATAAACAAGGCCCAGTGTAAGGGATGCGGGGTTTGTCAGGGTACATGTCCTAAGGATGGAGTTTATGTGGCTGGCTTTACTATGGAACAACTAAAGGCACAGGTAGAAGCCGCTCTTGTAGCTTAAGCTACAAAGAGAAGAGTTTTAAGTATAGGAGATTAAGCCATGAGTTACGAACCAAAAATTATAGCCTTTTGTTGTAATTGGTGTTCTTATGCCGCAGCAGATTTAGCTGGTATATCAAGGATGCAATATCCCCCAAACGTTAGAATCATTAGAGTCATGTGTTCTGGTATGGTGCATCCTGACCTTATACTTGATGCCCTTAATAAAGGGGCTGATGGTGTAATGGTGCTTGGGTGACACCTTGGCGAATGTCATTACCTGGATGGTAATTACAAGGCATTGGCTAGGGCACAGATGGTAGAGGAATTATTAGAAGATTTTGGCTATGAGCGTGAGCGTTTTTCTATAGCTTGGTGCTCTGCTGCTGAGCCAGATAAATTTGTTGAGGCTGTTACTAAGATGACAGAAAAGGTCAAATCCTTGGGGCCCCATCAAAATAGCCTTGTAAAAGACAAGGCGAAGTAAAGGAGGTTTGCTATGGCTGTAAGAGTTGCTGAAGAATGGTTAAGTGCCTGTTCTGGGTGTGAGATAGCCATATTAAATATTGGGGAGCCCCTGGTAGACCTTTTGGATAAATTAGAATTTGTGCATATCCCTGTGTTAATGGATCATAAATATTATGGACAGTGTGGAGAAAAAAAGGAGCTTGATATCCCTGAAGCAGATATAGGGATTGTCTCTGGTGCTGTTGCAAATGAGGAACACCTTGAGGTCCTTCATAAGATGAGGGAGAAATGTGATATCCTTATTGCACTTGGTACATGTGCTACACATGGTGGGATTCCTGCCCTTTTAAATTGTTGGACAATGGATGAAGCACTTGAGACAATATTTAATACTCCAACTACTCAAAAACCTTCATCATATCCTAATGAGGGTGTTCCAAAGTTATTAGATAGGGTATATGCAGTAGATGAAAAGGTAAAAGTTGATGTATATCTACCTGGTTGCCCCCCAAATCCAAGACATATTGTAGAAGTCATAAATGCCCTTTTAAAGGGAGACAAACCATCTCTTCCAGAAAAGAGCGTATGTGATACATGTCCTGCCATAAGAAAAGGGAAGGGAAATGTAAAAAAGATTAAGAGATTTCTTGAGAATGCTAAGATTGATCCTAATCAGCCAATTGAGAAGATGCAATGTTTACTTGAGCAAGGTTTTATGTGTATGGGACCTGTTACTGCTGCTGGTTGTGCAATAGATGGGGTACCAAGATGTATAAGTGCTCATGTTCCCTGTAGAGGTTGTTTTGGTCCAGTTAAAAAAGATGGGAACCAACTTTTAGACATGCTTAATGCATTGGCAAGTAATGGGGTTGATTGGAAAAGCATAGTAGATAGAAAATCACTCCTTCGTTTTTCAGGAGCACATGGCAGGCTTAGGCCAACACGTAAGTAACTTAATGGAGGAAGTAAATGGGAAAGGTATTAAATATACAGCCGGTAACGAGGATTGAGGGGCATGCCAGTATCAGTATATTTTTAGATGATAGTGGCAATGTAAAAGATACAAGGCTAAATATATTGTCCCTCAGAGGTTTTGAAAAATTTATAGAGGGGCGTCCTGCAGAGGAAGTTCCCCGTATTGTAAATAGGATATGCGGGATTTGCCCTTGGATGCATCACTTGGCTGCTAACAAAGCAGTAGATGGTTGTTTTGGTGTAACACCACCACCAGCAGGGCATAAGTTAAGAGAGTTATGTCAACTTATAGCTCACATTAATGATAAAATTCTACATTTTTTCTTTCTTGCTGCGCCAGATTTTGTTATTGGTCCAGATGGAGATTATACAGTTAGAAATGTTATTGGTATTGTAAGACAGGCTCCTGAGCTTGCTTCAAAGGTGGTTAAGATGCGTCAACTTAGCCATCTTATGCTTGAACGCTTTGCTGGTAAGTCTATTCATCCAATGGCAGGGGTGACAGGTGGTTTTTCAAAACCAATGACAGAAGATGAAAGAACAGAGTTGTTAGAAGGAGCAAATACATTACTTGATTTCTCTCTTTATGCATTAGATTTTGCAAAGGAGAATGTATTTAGCAAATATGAAGATATAATAAAGAACCTTGGTACCATAAAGACAGGATTTTTGGGTACTGTAGATGATGAAGGAAATCTTCGTCTTTATGATGGACATCTAAGGCTTATGAAGCCAGATGGTAGCTATAAAGACTTTTCTTATGAAGAATATACAGATTATATAGAAGAGCATGTAGAGCCTTTTTCCTATGCCAAAATGCCTTATGCTAAGATATGGAATGAAGGTTTCTCTATGGATATTAATGATCCAAAAGGGATTTATAGGGCAAATACCTTAGCTAGAATAAATGTTGCAGATAAAATATCAACACCTAAGGCTCAAGAGGCTTTTGAAGAGTTTAGAGAGAAATGGGGAAGGCCTGTACAAAATACCCTTCTTTATCATTGGGCAAGATTAATAGAGCTAGTATATGCATGTGAAAGGGCAATAGAATTATTAAATGATAAGGATATTACAGATACAAATGTACGTACAAAGGCAAAACCAAAGGCAGGGAGAGGCATTGGTTGTGTAGAGGCTCCAAGAGGGACCTTAATTCATGATTATACTACAGATGAAAATGGCTGTATTTTAAAGGCAAATATGATAGTAGGGACAACTCATAATATTGCTCCCATGAACATGAGCGTTGCTCAGGCAGCTAAGTCCCTTATAAAAGAAGGAAAATATAATGAGGAACTTTTAAATAAGGTTGAGATGGCGGTCCGTGCCTATGATCCGTGAATTTCTTGTGCAACCCACCGTCTGGATGGCGGTATAGCTTTAACAGTAAATATAATGGATTCTAAAGGTGAGCTTTTAGATAGCCTTAAAAATTAGTAGGAGGCTTAACATATGGCTAATAAAGAAAAAAAGAAAAAAGAGCGTAGAAAGGTAAAGGCAGAATGTCCAAGTTGTGCATGTGGTTATATTGGACATATGACAGTTGATGAGTTAAGGGAAAGGGCTGTTGGTGAGGAATTTGATGCAAGATGTCCGGTTTGTAGACAGATTCATCTTACAAGAGAAGAAATTGAGGAGCTTGAGAAAAGCAAGGTAGTAGACTCTGATCACTTTAAAAAGATTAAAAAAGAGGCCGAAGTATAACTAAGAAAATAGAGTTTTGCAGGGGTAAAAGCACCTATCACTCATCTCCACCC
>JAMONC010000036.1 GCA_027066725.1 Desulfobacterales bacterium | reverse complement strand
CGCTAAAGTTACTAAAAGGATGTCTAATAGAGAAAGACTTAGAGCATTTCTTTCTCTTTTTAAGCGAGAAGATCATGTACTTATAAATATTGTTGCGGATCCTGATGCTATGGCAAGTGCTATGGCTATTAAAAGAATATTAGCTAGAAGGGTTGAGGAGATTACAATTGGACATGTAAATGAAATTAAAAGAGTTAATAATCTTGCAATGATCCAATTTTTAAAAATACCTCTTCAACGACTTCGTACTTTTAAAAAAGATAAATTTAATAAGTTCATACTTGTAGATTCACAACCTGTGCATAATCCTGAACTTGCAAGATTTCAATATGATGCAGTAATAGATCATCATCCCATTACAACTGGATGGGATGCCCCTTTTGTAGACATAAGAAATGATTATGGTGCCACAGCATCAATGCTTACCGAATATTTAAGAGCAGCAAATATAAAACCATCTGTCGCTCTTTCTACTGCACTTTTTTATGCAATAAAGACTGACACTCAAAATTTTGTAAAAAAGGCTACAGCACAAGATGTATTCTGTTTTCAGTATCTGTTTAAACGTATTAATCAAAACTTACTAAGACGTATAGAAAACGCTGATATTAGAAAATCAGAGCTAAAGTATTTTAAGCTTGCCTTTGATGCCATGAAGATAAGTAAAAATAGAATTTATGCTCATTTGGGAAAGGTTGCTAATCCAGATATATTAGTTGTTGTTGCAGATTTTTTTACTCATGTTCATGAAATTGGATGGGTATTTATTTCTGGTATATATGGAGAGAAATTGGTAGTTATCTTTCGCTGTGATGGATATAAAAAAGATGCTGGGAAGCTTGCTCAAAGACTTTTTGGCAAAGTTGGTTCTGCAGGTGGACATAGACAAAGTGCAAGAGCAGAGGTACCATTAAAAAACTTGGATGCACATTTAGTTGGTCATTTTAGTACAAGAACACTTCAAAGGCTTACCAAAAAACATCTTACTTAAATAATTTCTTGATGTGTAATTAGCATAAATATTAATAGGTGGGTAAATTATCCATTAATCTATAAAAAGGCTATAGGATAAAACTATAATAGGAAATGAGATAAAAGGGAATTTTGACGAAAATAGTTGAAGGGGGTGTCTTTTATAAGTAGCGATAAAAACTCAAGTTGCACAAACAGCTTATGTGATCTATAAGAAATAAGACTGTTGATATTTAAAGGGGGCACTACAAATGGCAAAAGTTGTAGCTATGGTTCTTGCTGGTGGCCGTGTCGATGAACTAGGAGTTCTTACATATTATAGGCCTAAATCTACAGTTCCTTATGGCGCACTTTATAGGATTATAGATTTCCCTTTAAGTAATCTTATGATTTCAGGAATAGAAAGGGTAGGAATATTAAGTCAATATAGATCTTCCTCTCTTGTTGAGCACATAGGTACAGGGGCTTCATGGGAAATGATAGGGCGTAATAGACATATTACAATCCTTCCTCCTTTTCATGGAGCTAATGCAGCAGATTGGTATAAAGGAACAGCAGATGCTGTATATCAAAATCTTGATTTTATAGAATCATTAAAGCCTGAATTGGTATTAATTCTTTCGGGAGACCATATTTATCAGATGGATTATCAGAAGCTCATTGATTTTCATTTAGAGGCCCAATCTCAAATGACTGCTGCATTTGTAAAGGTCTCTAAAGATATGGCAAGCAGATTTGGACTTGGACTAATGGAAGGTGAAGATCCAAGGGGTGGAAAACTTATAGATTATAAAGAAAAACCCAAAGAGCCAATCTCAAATTGGGCTTCTCTTACCATCTATTTATTTAATTGGAATATATTAAAAGAAGTTCTAAAAGAAAATGCCAGTAAAGACTCACATGAATTTGGAAGAGATATATTACCTAATATGATTAGTGCATATAACTGTTATGGATTTAAATTTTATGGATATTGGGGGTATTCAAGGACTATTGAAGAGTATTGGCAGGCCAATATGGATCTTTTAGGTGTTAATCCAAAGTTAGATATATCAAAATGGATAGTTAGAACTAATCTTGATCACGAAGCCATAAGGGATAGAGGTCCTGCCATAATTGGTCCTAATGCTAGGGTGGAAAATGTAAGATTTTATAATGGTGTTAGGATTGAAGGTGAAGTAGAAAATTCCATTCTTTTCCCCGGAGCTCATGTATTAGAAGGAGCATTAGTGAAAGATTCTATATTGTTTTTTGATACTCAAATTGCTCCAGGAGCAAGACTTGAAAAGGCTATCTTAGATATTGGATCGACTGTGGGAAGAGATGCTCAAGTAGGAGATAGCAAAAAAGAAGTATGTGTAATAGGTACAGGTACTCAGATTCCAAAGGGCATTAAAATAGATGGAGGCGTAAGTATAGACCCTGGATTAAGTGCAAACAATTTTTTTAAATAAAAATTTTAAATCTCTTAGGTTGAAATTGGTGGAGGCGGTGGGAATCGAACCCACGTCCGGAAGCATTCAGCACAAGCCTCTACGTGCGTAGCCTGAGCTATTGACATTCATCCTAAGATCCCCGCTCAGGCTGGGCATCTTAGGACTATCCCGCTACAGTTTAGCTAACTAGAGTGCGGGCGACCCTAGTTAGCGAGCCTGTCAATCCGTCACCTATTAGATCCGACAGGCAGGATCTAACAGGTGCTGGCCGTCATTATGCAGCCAGTGCGTACTCGTAATCAGAGTTGGCGTTTGTGTTTTTCCTGCCTTTTTACGAGGCGGCAGGACCTCGGCACGCCACTTGTGCCTCTTTACCCCCGTCGAAGCCATATCGCCCCCATCTTTGGGAAGCTTAAAGCTCTTAGGAGTTGCACTACAAAATTAAGCGTTATAATAGTGTTTGTCAATACTTTGGTAAATCAAATTCTAATATTTATTTTATTATTTACTGTTAATCTGTGGTTCAACTTTAGACCATATCTTAAACCCTTGCATTACATATTGAAGTCCAGAAAATACTGTAAGTATTGTTGTAAATACATAAAGGCCATCAAGTGCTATATCAAGCTCTTTAAATACTGCCTTAGATAAGATTGCAAGGGCTGTTATAAGCTGAAAAAATGTTGTCATTTTACCAACAATAGTAGGTTTTATATCTATTGAACCTACTGTTAAAAATAAAATTAATACACCTGCTACAATAATAAGATCTCTACTTATAACAACAACTGCAAACCAAGAAGGTACTTGTCTTGTGATTGCAAGTGTTACATAAGCACTTGAAATAAGTGCCTTATCTGCTATTGGATCAAGTATTGCGCCAAGTTTTGTTTTTTGATGAAGTACTCTAGCCAAAAAGCCATCAAGTCCATCTGTAATCCCTGCTATTGCAAAGACCATAAGGGCATGAGTGTATTTATCATTTATAAGACATATTACTAAAAGAGGGGTTAAAAATATCCTTACAAGTGTAAGAAAATTAGGTAAATTCATTACTGAAGGTGCACTTGATACCTGTTTTTCTTCTACTGGCATAATTAATCTATCCTATTTATCTTATCCCATAGTTTGGATTTATGACTAGCCATCAATACTTCTGGATTAAACCATCTAATAGAAGGATCAGCCTTAAACCATGTAAGTTGCCGTTTAGCATAACGCCTTGTATCTCTTTTTATCTGATAAATTGCTTCCTCCCACGAAAGCTCACCACAAAGATAATCCACCATCTGTTTATAGCCAATAGACTTCATTGGTTTTAAAAGAGGACTATACCCCTTTAACAGTAATGACTTTACTTCATCTAATAACCCTTGTTTAATCATTTGATCTACTCTTTGATCTATAATCTTATATAATTGCTCCCTAGGCCTTATAAGCCCAATCTTTAATAAATCAGTTTTTAAGCTTACTGTTGTCTTATCAGTTACTTGATCTTTAGTAATTAATATCTCTATGTTTCTGATCAACCTATATGTGTCATTTATGTGAATTCTTTTAGCTATTTTGGGAGAAAGTTCATGTAAAACTTGCCATAAGAATCTTTTACCTTTTTGTTTGATAATTTCTTCAAGCCAAGAGCGTAGGGCAGGATTCCTAGAAGGGGCAGGGTCTAGTCCATACTCAAGCGATCTTAGATAAAATCCTGTACCACCAACAAAAATAGGCAC
>JAMONC010000035.1 GCA_027066725.1 Desulfobacterales bacterium | reverse complement strand
AGAAAGTACTTGTTCACTATTACCATAAAAAATCTTAATAAAAATCTTTATTAATTCTCTAAAAAATACTGCACCAAATCCACCAGAAAGGCCACAGAATATGGCCACTAATATCATAAAAAGATGCTCACCTAATTTTGATTTTAAAAAGTGAGGATCGGAGTTTTTATTTATCACTTTTTTATTTAATATTGGCTTTTATCAGGACATGGTCCCTCAAGGGCTATTAATCTAATTTTTTCTCTTAATTCTTTCATTTCATCAAGTTCAGAGAGCCAATCTCTAAGAAGTTCAAGTAATTTTTTTATCTCTTGTCTACCTTCTGGGTTTAAAGAATACTCCATCCTTTGTCCTTTTCTATTGGATTCTACAAAGCCAGCTTGTTCTAATATCCTAAGGTGTCTAGAGATAGTTGGTTGAGCAAGTTCAAGTGCAGCGGTTAATTCACACACACAATATATCTTATCCCAAAGTAATACTAGAATCTTGCATCTAGTAGGATCTGCTAGAGCCCTAAATAATTCTACAGTTTTTTTAAGGTCTATTTTTTCAGAATTCACTAGGCTCTACCTCCTCTTTTTTATTAAAATTTATATCCAAACTCTAAAAATACAGTTCTTCCAGGTCTAGGGAAATCTTCTGGAATATCTAACGGTGCAGTATCTGTATATTTTTTATTTAATAAGTTATGCACCATACACTGTATCCAGATGTTTTTAGAAAAGAAATTCTTTTTTAATAAAGAAAAATCAATTAATGCATATGAGGGATCAGGTTTGCGGGGATCATCTGGCTTTCTATAACGTTTTCCACATAAAAACAATCTAGTATTAACATGAACATTGTAGGGAAGATTAACATCTACAATAATATTCCCCATTTGGGAAGGAGTAAAAGGAAATCTTCCACCAAATGTTTCATCTTTTGAATATTGATATGAATAATTTGCTTTAAATGTTAACTGGTTATTCCATTTATAGGCAAAAGATAATTCTGCACCATAAGCTTTTGCTCGTCCACTATTTTCTATAGCAAATGCTCCTATTTGATTTTGTCTATTAGATGGTACAATAAGATCTTTGAATTTTGAATAGAATATATCAAAATTTACAAATGCCTTTTTTATGTTAAAGGATATTCCTCCTTCTGTCGTTTCTATTTTCTCTGGTTTTAGTTTTGGGTTGCCAATAATGGCAGGGTTATTTGCCATATATAATTCATTATAAGAAGGAGCCCTAAATGCTTGTCCATATAGTAGCTTAAAAGAAGCTTGTTTTGAAAATGCCCATACAATGCCTATTCTAGGATTAGTTGTATCTCCAAAAGTGTCAAAATAATCATGTCTTATACCTAAAATAAGTGATAGGGCTTTTGTAATTTGCCAGTCATCTTGTAAAAATATTCCCCAATCACTAGTATGTATTTTAGATTTACTTAACCAATTGGAGGTATCAGAAACATCTTGGAATCCTCCTGGTAGTGGAGTAGGTAACCCCCCATATGAATAAGAGAAATTAGCTTTATATTTTATATCATAAGCTCTCTTCCATATACTTGAACCTCCGATTGTAAATTTATTACCATGCCAACTAGGAAATTTTATTATAAGATTTAAAGTAATAGAACGAAACTTACCTTTAGGTTCACCCCAAACCCCATTTTTAAAAGCATCTAATCCTAGGAATCCATCAGGATACCCCTTCCACAATTCTTTAAAATAATAATAATCAACTGCAAAATTCTGTTCTAAAATGATACGATTAGAAAATTTATGATGATAAGATATTACACTAAAAAAGTATGTATATTCTCTTTTTGATCCTTTGGTCATAATATCTGTAAATCCTATAAATGGCCCTTGTCTTTTGTGTAGGAACCTGAGATTAAGGCTAAAATCTTTATATTGTCCCTGTAATTGTATGTCTTGTTGTTCTTTCCAATCTTGAGTTTTGGCTGGAGTTATTGAATAAGGGGCCAGGGAAGGTTCTGTAGAAAGAGTATCATGTTTTATCCATGCAGAGAATCCCTTGGTTTTATAGAAATTTGTAAATAATGTTATTGCCCAATTAGTTCCGCTTTTCCCTGTAAACAAAGAGCATTTTTTTGTATCAAATGATCCATATCCAAATTTTAGAAAATTCTGGTATATTTTTTTGTTAAGCGAGTCTAATATGTATTTTGTCTCTTTAGGAGTATATTTTTTTGTAATAACATTAATAACTGCTAAAAATGCATTTTCTCCATATAAGGCAGAACCTGGTCCTCTTATTATCTCTATTCTTTCTACATTATCTAGTGGCATATCAGTAAATGTCCATGCAGCACTTCCGCTATCAATAGAGTTTACTGGATGCCCATCAATCATAAGTAGTATTTTTTCTCCATAAGTTTTAAGCCCTCTAACAGTTATGCTTGGATTGCCTATTTTATTTATAAATACTGCAAAACCTGGAAGCCTTGCTAATACATCAGTTAATTTAGTAGCTCCCATGTTTTGGATTTGTCTTGAATTTATAACAGTGACTAATGCAGGTGCTCTATTTATAGATTTAGGAGATAAGGTAGCAGTAGTTACCTTAAGTTGTTGCTGAGTAAAAAATAAAGATAATTCTTTTATACTTTGTTTAGCTATATCCTTAGTTTTTCCTAGGCTAGAATGATTAAGAACTAGTAAAAATAATATCAGCCATGATAATAGAGAATAATATCTAACTTTAACAATTTTAGACACCAGCATCTTTTAGCCTATTTATACCTTTTTAAGTATATTATCTATAGCTTTTAGAAGTTGAGTCTGTCTATATGGTTTTAATAGTATGCCAGCAGCCCCTTTTCTTAAAAGTTCTTGAGCTACCTTATCAGCAGCAAAACCTGTAACTAATAATATAGGTATATTAGGATAATCCTTTTTAATTTTGAAAAGTGTCTCTTTACCTCCCATTCCAGGCATCATTATATCTAATAAGATAATATCTATGTCTGTTTTATATTCTTTTAGAATTTTTAGTCCATCTTCACCTGTTGAAGCCGTAAATACTTGGTAATTGTACTCTGTTAAAATATCTCTTGTAAGTTCTAAGATAGCGGATTCATCATCTATGACTAATACTCCAATGGGTTTGTCATTTCTGTGATTTTTATATTTAGAGATATCAATTTTGTCTTCTTTAAGATTAGCTATATTTATAGCAGGTAAATAAATGGTAAAAGTTGTTCCTATCCCTGGACTAGATTCAACTTGTATATATCCATCATGATTTCTAATAATTCCGTATACCATCGCAAGTCCTAATCCAGTACCCTTACCTTGTTCTTTAGTTGTGAAGAATGGATCAAATATTTTTGCTTTTACATCTGGTGGCATACCACAGCCATTGTCTGTAACTTCAAGTACTACATATCTACCGGGAGGAATAACATTACCTACAGCATGTTGATGAGAAGTTAATACTTTATTTTGGGTGGATAGTTTTATTATTCCACCATCTGGCATAGCATCTTTTGCATTTATACATAGGTTTAAAATGCATTGATATATTTGACCTTCATCAGCTTTTATATGCCATAAATTTTTCTGCATACTATGTATAAGTTTAATACGTCTGTCTAATGTTTCTTCAAGTAAACGGAGAACTTCTTTTACTATATTATTTAGATTAACAGTTGTTTCTTGATATTTACCTCTTCTAGCAAATGCTAATAGTTGTTTAGTTAAATTTGCTGCTCTTAGAGAGCTAGATTCTATTATTGATAAAGCTTTAATAAGCATAGGATCATTAGTAGCTTTTGCTTTTTCTTTTAAAATAGAAACATAACCTAATATACCAGTTAAAATATTGTTAAAGTCATGAGCAATACCACCAGCTAAAGTACCAATAGCTTCCATTTTTTGTGCTTGTATGAGTTGTTTTTCTAGATCTTTCTGTTCTGTAATATCAATTACTACTGCTTCAGCATCAATAAGCCTATCATTTTCATTAAATCTTGCTACAGCAGAGAATAATGTTTCATGAATTTTATTATTTCTATCTTTTAACTTTATAGCCCAGTCATGTATAGATTTTTGTTTTTCCAATTCACTTAACATATGTTGGATCTCTTCTGGGCTTATTGCAAAGTAAGATATATTCTTATTAATTAT
>JAMONC010000034.1 GCA_027066725.1 Desulfobacterales bacterium | reverse complement strand
AGAAAGGAAAAAATCAACAAAAGAAAAAAGAGGTCAAAGTGACCTCTTCCTTTCATCGTTGGTAGCGGGGGCAGGATTTGAACCTGCGACCTTCGGGTTATGAGCCCGACGAGCTACCAGACTGCTCCACCCCGCATCTGACGGACAAGAAAATAATATTATTCACTTGTCATGTCAAGAGGGGGATTAAATATATATTTGTTTTACTCAATAATTTCCCGTATATGATATATTCTTTTACCAGAAGACTCATAGTATGTCCTAATAACTAATTCTGCTATAAGTCCTATCCCCGCAAGCATTATTCCACTAATAATTAAAAGAGCACCTAATAGTAAGAGAGGGCGTCCACCAATATTTTGTCCCTCAACAATTTTTAAAAAGCTTAGGTATAGTTCTATTAAAAAACCTATTAGAAAAAGTCCCCCTCCCCATAGTCCAAAAAACTGAAGTGGCCTGGTTGAAAATTTTAAGAAAAACAACATAAGAAATAGATCTAAAAGTACTCTATAAGTTCTGCCTATTCCGTACTTACTTTTACCTCTTTTCCTTGGATGATGTTTTACTACTACTTCTGTTATCCTTGCTCCATAAAGAGTAGCTAAGACAGGTATAAATCGATGGAGTTCTCCGTATAGTAACAGTTGTTTTGCTACATCTTTTTTATATGCTTTAAGAGAACAGCCATAATCATGAAGTCTTACTCCAGTAGTAGCCCCGATTAGTTTGTTTGCAAGTATTGATGGGAATTTTCTTGAGAGAAAAGGGTCTTTTCTATCTTTTCTCCAACCACTTACAAGATCATAACCTTCTTCTATTTTATTAACCAATTTGGGTATATCAGTTGGATCATTTTGAAGGTCTCCATCCATAGAGACTATTATTTCTCCTTTTGCATAGTCAAAACCTGCTGTCATTGCAGCACTTTGTCCAAAATTGCGTCTAAATAGTATAACTTTTAGTTCTTTTATCTCCTTTGCTAACTTTCTAAGGATCTCCCTTGTACCATCACTACTTCCATCATCTACTAGTATTATTTCAAAAGACTTTCCGTAATCTAAAAGGACTTTTCTTATTCTTTCTACAAGCTCTTCTACATTTGGAGCTTCATTATATATAGGTATTACAACAGATATATAAATACTACTTTCTTCTTTTGTCATAGTATACACCTTTCTTACTAAGGAATATTAATAAAGGGGAATTTAAAGGCAAAACGGGAATTTGTCTAGAAAAGAAAGTGTATTAATAATATAATAAATTATTCTCTATTAGGTTTTTTAATCCCATGTTTATTCATCTTATACCTTAATACTCTTTCGCTAATACCAAGTTGTTCCGCTGCTTTTGTTTGCACCCAATTTGCCTTCTCTAGTGCTGATAATATCATTTCTTTTTCTAGAGCTTCAAGTCGTTCATTTAAAGAGCCTTGTGTTTCTGCTTGATGCCTTCTTAATTCTGGTGGCAAATCACTTGGTTTTATAACAGGCCCTCTTGCTAAGGTAACGGTTCTTTGAATTATGTGTTCAAGTTCTCTCACATTCCCTGGAAATGGATATTTAATTATTACATCCATTGCTTCCGGACTAAATCTTATGGGTCCAAGTTTATACTTTTCCAAGAAAAATTCTACTAGAGCTGGTATATCTTCTTTTCTTTGCCTAAGGGGAGGGATCTCTATTTCAAGTACATTAAGTCTGTAATATAAATCTTCTCTAAATTGGCCATTTTCTACCATCTGTTTTAAGTCTCTATTAGTAGCAGCAATCAATCTAACATCTATTTCTATGTCTCTTTCACTACCAACTCGGCTTATTTTCTTTTCTTGTATAGCTCTTAAAAGTTTTGGTTGTAAATTTATAGGAAGTTCACCTACTTCGTCTAAGAAAAGAGTACCTCTATGTGCAAGCTCAAATCTTCCTTTTCGCATTGAAGTAGCACCTGTAAATGCCCCTTTTTCATGTCCAAAAAGTTCTGATTCAAATAGTGTTTCAGGAATAGCTGCACAGTTTACTTCGATAAATGGAGAGTTTTTCCTAGGGCTTAACAGATGAATAAGTCTAGCAATAAGTTCTTTCCCCGTTCCTGTTTCACCTCTTATAAGTACAGTCCACGGGGCTTTAGCTACACGCCTTGCCATTGAAAGGACCTCTTTCATGGCACGACTTTGAGCTACAATTTTTATTGGAAGCGGCCCAGGTTCTTCTTCTATTTTAGAATTTACGTGTTCCGCATCTTCTTCTACTTCAAGTTCTCTTTCAATATTTTCAATTTTTTCTAATAGGGCAGTTAAGTCAACTGGTTTTTCTATAAAGTCATCTGCACCAAGTTTCATCACACTTACTGCTGTATCTACATCACCATATGCTGTAATCATAATAGCTCTTATGAGTGGATTTTCTTTTTTCATACGTTCAAGGACTTCCTCTCCCTTAAGTCCTGGCATCTTTTGATCTAAAAGTACTAATTGAATAGGTTCAGAAGAAAATATTTTAAGTGCTTCTTCTCCATTTTTTGCTGTAAGTACGTTATAGCCTTGATGTTTTAAAAAGCCTTTTAGTAATTCTCGTTGCATTTCTTCATCATCAACAATTAATATGTTCATGCTTTTTTCTTGCCTCCTCTAACTAAAGGAAGTTCCACTTTTATTAATATTATATCTGTTCCTATTTTGCGGGCTGATATTTTACCATTGTGAGCCCTTATTATCCTATCTGATACAGCAAGTCCCAGTCCCGTACCTCTTGTTTTTGTTGTAAAATAAGGCTCAAAAATATGTTTTAGTTGATCTTCAGAAAGATTTAAGCCAGAATTTTCTATTTCTAATATTCCATAATTATGGTTTTTAAAAACCCTAATATTTATAAATCCACCAGATTCCTGTGCCTCTATAGCATTTTTTATTAAGTTTTCTACTACTTGCCCAATTAAGTCGGGATCTGCCCATATAGGAGTTTTATTTAGTTGTATCTTTAATTTTATTCCAAGTTCTTCACATTTATTTTTATATAGACTTATAATGCTATCAATTATTTGATCTAAGAGAACCTCTTTAATTTTGGGCTTCCTAGGCCTAGCATATCTAAGAAGTTCATTTACTGTTGTATCTGCTCTTCTCACTGCATCTAATACATAGTCAATTAATTTTATATGCTCTTGATCAAGATTAGATAACTCAAGCTTTAATCTTTGTAGTCCCATTGCAATTGCATTTAGTGGATTTCTTATTTCATGAGCAATTGCTGCGGCACTTCTACCTAGTGCTGCATCTTGTTGTTGTCTATATAACTCCCTTTCATATTGTTGGATTTGTGCTAAATGTGATGTTTGTTGTTTATACAAGATATAAGAGAGTCCTCCGCCAACAATAGCTAATAATATAGTAAGTCCAAAGAACTCTTTCCAAAGTCTTGTCACAAGCCTAGCTAGATCTTCTGCTTCTATACCTACAACCAGTACCTCTTGATTATTTAGTTTAACTTTTGCAATAGCAGTTGGACATTTGCTAAGGTCATTTAATATAACCTCTGGAGTATTCGAAGGAACATTTTCTCCCGGCATTAATGGAGATAACTTACAAAAAGCTATTCCTGGAAGATTGGAAAGGGTAGACAAAACCTTTCTTAGTCCTATTTCTTTTTGCAGTTCTTCTATATTTTGTGCAGCAATTCCTACAATTACACAACCTTGTGATTCCTTTTTAGGAAATATGTATAGATATTCATGAGCATTTTTCAAATGAACAAGACTAGGTTTTTTAGTACAGCTAGGGCAATTATCAGGGACCCAACCAGGTGGACCTTCTGTAATTTTACCGTTTCTCCTTATAATTCTTATACCAGCAAGTCCTGCTTCCTGGGCAAAGGCAGTAAGTTCATCTGAGTTAAATGGTTCTACATTATCTAAGTAGGCAGCAAATCTAGCGGTATCTTCCATAAAAGTACTAAGGATTTGTTCTATAACTATCTGTGATAATACCGCACTCTTAGCATGTAATCTTACTACAGCAGCAACAAGTCGGGCATGATTTTGAACATGATTTATAAATAGACGCTTGGCTTGTTGTATCTGCCAAATAAAATAGATTATAACAATTCCTATAAGTAATCCAAAAAACATAAGGTTACCTTGCCATGTAGGTAACCTAT
>JAMONC010000033.1 GCA_027066725.1 Desulfobacterales bacterium | reverse complement strand
TTTCAACAAATTCTGGACGTTCAGGTCTTGGTCCTACAAAACTCATCTCTCCCTTAAGTACATTCCACATTTGGGGAATCTCATCTATACGAAGTTTCCTTATAATTCTACCTATTTTTGTTACCCTAGGATCATTTTTCTTTGCCCATTGAGCTCCATGCTTTTCTGCATCCACTCTCATCGATCTAAATTTAATAAGTACAAAATTTTTACCATCTTTTCCCACCCTAACTTGCTTAAAAAATATAGGACCAGGAGATTCTATTTTTATTAATATAGCAGTCAATATAAGGATCGGTGAAGTTAAAATAAGCCCTATTATTGATAAAATAATGCCAACGATCCTCTTGCTAGCAATTGTAAGAAACGACTTTTGAAATCCTTCCCCAAAAATTAGCCAACTTGGATTTATTTTTTCTACTAAAATTTTCCCTGTGAGATGCTCATAAAATGTCTCACCCTCAATAACAGGTATTCCATTCACTTTTAATTCTAAAAGTTCTTTAACAGGAAGTTTTCCTCTTTTTTCATCCATCGCCACAACAACAGCTTCAACCTGTTGCACCAAAACATTTTTATATAAGTCTTTAAAACCTAATATAAAATGAATATCGTTAAGTTCTGGAGTCTGAGGATAAGGAGCTTCGGCAGCCAATGCTACAACCTTATACCCACAATCTGCATTATCTCTTACTTCTCTTATAATCTCTAAAGGAAAATCTCCATTACCAACAATTAGTACGGGAGTTGTCCACAATCCCTTTTTTAAAACAGCACAATAAGCATATCTCCATAAAGAACTTAATATAATGAACACTAATACACTAATAAAAAAAGTCCATTTAGGTGGAAGTAATCTTGGATAGATATAAAATATAAATCCTAAAAAAAGACTTGCTCCTCCCAACGCATATATAAGACGAGAAGTCATCTCTAAATAACTAAAACCATATTTAAAGTTATATAACTCATGATAATATAAAGAAATTTGACATATAAATACTATAAATAGAATCTTAATCCATAAAAAAGTAGAATAAATTATAGAAATATTATATCTATTTTCATATAAAGCTACAGCTAATAAAGATATTACAAGTAAAAAAGTTTCTCCAGCAAAAAACAATAATTTTCTTATAGAATAGTATCGTTTAAATAACTTTATCATAGTATAAAAAACCTAAATTAAATATTAATTTACTCTAATGGATAAATATAAGAATCCAAGATATTAATAATATTCTTTAATATATCTACTATAACTTTTAGTTATAATCTCTACAGAATTAAATACTATTCCAATAATTTTATCTCGACCAATCTTCTCTATAGCATCTTTGACCATAGCTTTATTAGAAAATCCATATCTTATTACAAAGATAACTCCGTCGGATTCTTGCACTAAAGCCATTGTTTCAGATGCTAAATTAACAGGTGGAGAATCAAGTATGATATATCTATCAGGATATCTATCTCTTACTTCTTTTAATAAATCTTGCATCTTAGATGAGGTTAATAATTCTGAAGGATTTTCAGGACTTGGTCCTGAAGGTAAGATAGTAAGCTTACTAACATTAGTTTTTACAAGATATTGCCCCACTTCCTCAGGTTTTTGTAAAAAACTAGAAAGTCCTTCTAAATCAGATGGCAGTCCAAATATTTTGGAGACCTTAGAACGTCTTAGATCTGCATCTATTAACAAAGCATAAGGATCAAAACTCTGTGCAATACTTACTGCTAAGTTTGTAGCAATAAAGGTTTTTCCTTCTTTACCAGCAGAAGATGTTACACATATAACCTTTCTAACTTTCCCATCCTTAGGCCTTAATATATGCGTACGCAAAACTTTTATATTTTCTGTAGCAGGTGAAGCAGGATTATTCAATACCACAAGACTAGAATCTATCTTTTTTGATGTTAGCTTTTTAACATCGACATTATTAGCTTCTGCCATTTATATACCACCTATACTAAGTTAAAGAAATTTTACTTTTTATGCTGTTTAATATATCACTTAAAGAACCTGCACCGTGTTTCCATAATAGATATAATAAGACTCCAACAAATCCGTACCCTATTAAGGCAACGAAAGATAATAATATATTCTTTAATAATCTCTTCTTTTTTTGATCTGGAGTAGGAATAAAAGGTATACAGGCTATCACATACAATCCAAGCTCATTTTCTATCTCATCAATATCATAAAATACACCTGACATAACATCTTTTACAAATGCAAGTCCAAAAGCAAAGGCAAGGGCTGCTAAAAAGGTTATTGCCAATACCTTTTTTATTTTAGGTTTTACTGGCTGTTGAGGTATCCTGGCAGGATCAATTACCCTAAACTGTTCCCCTTCTTGGAGTTGTTCCAATGCTTGTGCTTGCTCTGCAGCAATCTTTCTTGATAAAAGGCTATCATATATCTTTCTTACCGTATTATACCCCCTCGTCAATTCAACCAATTGTTCCTCTACCTTAGGTGTATCCTCTATTCTTTTGTTATAAATATCAATCTGTTGCTGTAAACGTTCCTTTTCTGCATTTAAAGCTTTAAGTTCAAGTTTTGTATTTTTTATTTGATATTTTAAAGCTACAATAACAGAGTTACGTTTAGGCATAAACGAAAAGGAAGAATTTTGTCTTTTTTTGGTAGAATTACTCTTGCTTGCTTTTTGTAATTTTTTTAGTCTTTCTATCTCTCTCTTTATAGCTATAACATCCGGATATTGATCAGTATATTTAGCTCTTAAAGCTTTAAGCTTTGCATAAAGATCTGCAAGGGTTAATGGCTGATTACTATTTTGTGTATCATCGGAATTTAAATAAGCAGCTTGTTGATTTTTTAATCGCTGTTCTTCTTCTGTAAGCTGTCTTTCTAGAAGAAGAAGTCTATCTTGAGAATTATTTATACTCTGTTGAACATTATTTAATTGATCTTGGAGACGTTGTAGCATTGCCAGATTAGCACTTTCTTGGGAAGGGAGCTCTCCCATATGCTCCATTTTAAATTTTCGTAGGGCATCTTCACGTTGTTTAAGTTGTTGGGCAACTTGTTGCAATTGTTGTTCTAGAAAATCTGTTGTAGTTTGTGCTTGAAGCTGTCTAAGTTTTAAATTTTGTTCAATAAACATATTAGCCAATGCATTAGTAACCTTTGTAATTAAGACAGGATCTTTACCTTGATAAGTCAAAATAAAAGTCGTACCTCTATCTCTAGAAGTAATATTTATTTGATCTCGCATATATTCAACAACAGATTCCATTGGTAATTGTTGTCTTAATTTTGGATATAAATTAAATTGTTGAATAACTTTCTCTAGATTAGTTCTACTAGTAATTTCTTGCCATATAGTTCTAATACGTAATCGTATATTACCTGTTACTGTTGGTTTTACATAATTAGTAGGAATTTGTTGAGGAATTAACACTATAGTAGTACTAGTTGAATATATCTTAGGGGTATAAAGTAAATATATAATGCCAGCAATTAAAACTGGAATCATAGACAGAATAATAGTCCATTTTCTTCTTAGACATAAAGAAATATAAAAATTTAAATCTATATTCTTCTTTTGCTCTTCTTTTGGTGGCATAATTTCTTCCTATATTTTCTACTTTCTCTTAATCTCATAATTTAGTAATGCCATGGGCAGACAGCCCTATCATAATTGTCCAATCTTCAAATTCATCTGTTCCTTGTGTAACATTTCTTTTTGTATAAGAAATAGAAGAAAAACCTGATAGCCACTTAAGAAAAGTCCTGTGCAAAGAAAAATTTGTACTCCAAGTTTCATATATTTTATCCTCTGATGCAGGATTTTCATAAAGATAGCTTACAGAAAATGACATGCTAGTAAATTCACCCAACTTATAACTTAAAGAAGAAGAAATCCCTCTAGTTTTTGTAAATCCTTTTCTTTCTGGACCAACATATTCTTCTGTATATCCACCCCTTCCAGTTATGCTAATGTGTCCGTATTCTAATGCCTTCTTAAGAGAAATAGAATAAGTCATTCCCCCATTCGATTTACTTCTTGTGGGGTTTTTATAATAATAACCTAAGGACAAACTAGTAGATAAGTGTGGCCCAAGTTGATGAGAAACTCCAACATTAGCTGATTGAGTAGTATAATCTTCTACTTTATATGATT
>JAMONC010000032.1 GCA_027066725.1 Desulfobacterales bacterium | reverse complement strand
CGGGCTCCTTTCAAGTATTACTCTATGATCCAAATGGGAAATTGGTAAGTGGATTTCCTCAAACAGTTACTGTTGATTCAGACCCAACTCTAAATGAAATTGCTAATCAAATTGGTACAGCAACTACAGGTATCCCTAATGTAACTGCAGAGAT
Organism: Desulfobacterales bacterium; assembly: GCA_027066725.1. Taxonomy (GTDB): domain Bacteria; phylum Desulfobacterota; class Dissulfuribacteria; order Dissulfuribacterales; family JAMONC01; genus JAMONC01. Next base: position 7,792 of record JAMONC010000032.1, on the reverse strand, counting down.
AACTTCAGATAATAGACTAGCTCTTAAAGTACCCTCTGGTTATTCACTAGTACTTAAATCTGACTCAAGTGGAGTCTTAACTGCCTTAGGACTAGCTCAGATGGGAACAGATTCTAAGGGTATATATCAACTAGATCCTGTATCAAAACCTGTTGGAGAGTTTGTAAAAGATGTAAAAGATGGTCAATTTTATCTATATAATTATGATGATAAAGGAAGGGCACTTGCCAGTGATATCTTGGGTTCAAAGGTAAATACATCTTCAGGAACACCTATAACCTCTTCTACCCTGTTTTCTGATATAGATGGTGTTAATCTAACAGGTGACTTTCACATTCATTTTTCTGGTGTAAAGCAAGATGGTACAGAGGTATCAGGTGTATTTGATGGAGATTCAAGCACATCTACTGTAGGTGACTTTTTAACCTCTATTGAAAATGCATTTGGTGGCCCCTCTAGTGTTCATGCATTTATAACAGATAGTGGAAAGTTATGTGTAAGCTCTCTAACAGGCCAACCCATATCTTTTCAGGTAGATGATATTACTTATGATAATCAAGGAGATGGAGGGATTGACTTTGGTACAACAAATGCTGCTCCATCCCTTACAGGATCTACAGCCAACACCAGTTCAGGTGCCCCAATAACAGAATCTACAACCTGGGGGAATATAGACGGGGTAAATGTTACAGGTACATTTCAGATAGAATATGAAGGTATTGATTCAAGTGGTAATAAGATAGATGCTACCTATACAGGTACATCTACAGATACAGTGGGATCTTTCCTTTCAGATATAGAATCAAGCTTTGGTGGAAGTAATATAGTAGATGCCCAAATTGATCCAACAGGTAGGATTACTCTTATAAGTCAAAATGGACTTCCAATTACCTTTCATATAAAGGCTATTACAGGAGGTATATCCGGGCTTGATTTTGGTAAGTTTAGTGGGCTCTACACTGTAGAGGTAGATTCCCAGCACGATGGTATAGCAGAAATTGCCTCTAAAATAGACAATATGCCAGGGCTTAGCGCACAGGTTCAAAATGGTAGGATAGAGATAACAGCAGAAAATAGAGTAGCCAATTTTATACTTGCAGGAGATAGCTCAGGACTTTTAAACGCAATAGATCTTTTTACTCCAAAAGGTGGCGATGTTGCACCTGCTAATAATGAAAATGCACTTTCTATAAGAGATATCTCAAGGATGCCGATTGAAGATTTAGATGGCTCTAGCATAAATGAGGCCTATCAGGGTCTTGTTGGAACAGTAGGGATAGAGTCCCGCGGGTTTCAACTTGATTATGACTTTGCAAAGCAAAGTCTAGATCAACTTCAACAAAGAAGAGATGCTGTTTCAGCAGTCTCTTTAGATGAAGAGATGACAAACTTAATAAAATATCAACATGCTTATGTAGCAGCAGCAAAACTTATAAAGGTAGCTGATGAATTATTTCAATCACTACTAAGTGCTAAATAAAAAGGAGAGCTGATTATGAGAATTGCAGCTCACACCATGTATGATCAAATAAGAACAGATATAGGCAGAATAACAGATGAAATGGCAAAAACTGAATTTTCTATATCGTCTGGTAAAATATATTCTACCCCATCTGATGCTCCTGTTGCACTTACACATGCACTTTCTATAAAAGAAGAAATATCTGATACCCAGCAATATCAAAGAAACATAACATATGCTAAAGGATGGATTGCTGCCACAAGTTCTGCATTAAGTCAAATACAAGATAGGTTATTAAGAGCAAAAACATTAGCAGTAGAAGGTGCAAATGATAGCCAAAATGCAGATAGTCGTAAGGCTATGGCAGAAGAGGTAAAGACTATTTTAAATGAAGTAGTCGCTCTTGGTAATACAAAGATGGGAGATAGATATATATTTGGCGGTACAAAAACAAGGGGATATAACCCAGGTGAAGCTCCCTTTGTCGTAGAACCAGATGGAAGTATTAAGTACTTAGGCAATAGAGAAAATTTAGCTATAAATGTAGCTGAAGGCCAAAGTATGACCATAAATGTAAATGGACACGATGCCCTTATACAATCTGGAGTATTTAGTGCCTTAAAAGACCTAGAGGATGCATTAAATGCAAATAGTCAAACAGACATAGAAAGGGCGATGTCTGAAATAAACACATCTCTTAGTTATATGAACCAGCAGATATCTTCACTAGGTGCAAAGGATAACGCACTTAGCGTACATAGTGATATGGAAGATCAACTTCTTACCACAAGTAAAGAACGACTCTCTGATATAGAAGACACAGATATTGTAAAAGCAATTACTGATCTTAAAACAGAAGAACTCAGCTATCAAGCAGCACTATCTGCTGCCTCAAAGGTAATGAAACTCTCCTTGGTTAACTATTTATAATATTTAAGTTTTTCATTAATTATGACGACAATAGATCAAAAAGCTTAGCCAAGGAGGGCTTAATGCTGATACTAACCAGGAAGGTAGGTGAAAAGATAACTATTGGAGACAATATAGAGATTACAGTTGTGGAGATAAAAGGTAAACAGGTGCGATTAGGTATTAATGCACCTAGTGAATTACCTGTACATAGAGAGGAAGTATATAGACGCATTCTTGAAGAAAACTTAAAAGCTGCATCTTACTTACAAGAACCAAGTTCAATAGAAGAAATAGAGGGTATTATAAAGAATAAGGAGTAATTAATAATATGGAAGTAAAAACTACAAGATTTGGTACTATAGAGATAGAAGAAGATAAGATTATAAGTTTTACGCAAGGTATATTGGGCTTTCCAAATGAAAGGAAATATATCTTGTTTCCACATAAAAATAGTAAAATATTTTTTTGGCTTCAAAGTATTGAAAGACCAGAGCTTGCTTTTGTGTGTATTGATCCCTTTTTAGTAAAACCTGACTATGAATTTGAAATCCCTGATCGTATAGAAAAAGAATTAGATATTAAAGATCCCTCAGAAGTAAATGTTATAACACTTGTTACTATACCCAACCGTACTAATAAAGAAGAGCTTATTACTGTAAATCTTTTAGGTCCTATAGTTGTAAATGCAAAAACCAAACTAGCAAGACAGATCGTTTTAGATCCTAATAAATATCAAGTAGACTATCCTATAGGGACACTACCTCCCATTCAACAAATTAAAGAACATGATTTAAAAAAACAGGCGGCTCAATGCTCTTAAAGAATAAATTTACTAATACTTAACTAAAATCTATTTTTGATTAATTCTCTTTCTAAGAACACCTGAAGGCCTAAAAGTCACAACTCTCCTAGCTTCTAAGATAATTGTTTCACCTGTACGAGGATTTCTCCCTTTTCGTGGATTTTTATCCTTGACCACAAACTTACCAAAGCCACTAATCATTACAGATTCACCTTCTGCTAATTGTTCTTTAATGATTTCTAGTAAAAGATCAACAGCCTTTGATGCCTGTGTCTTGTTAATAAAATCAACCTTATGAACCCTACGAACTAGATCTGCTTTTGTTAAAGTCATAAAACTACTAAAAACCTCTCAACTGAATTTTGGTAATAAGACCTATAGATAATTTTGATATAAAACCCTAAAAAATGCAATAGTAATTATAAGGCAAAAAAGAAAATAACTAATTATGAAAATACCTAATTTTCGATTAATTTCTTGTCAAAAATCTAATCATTTCAAGTTATTAATATAACCTTTTTGAAAGATTTTTTCAAAAAAACAAACAGACTATTTTTTAAAAAAATTTATTATATTAGTGGCTTTATCAAAAGGTAGCTGTCCAGATGCCGTTTCTTTACCACGTCCAGAACTCACATATATCCATGGAGCACCAATAGCTAGTGATGCAATCCTTGTAGGCATACCTATTTCACCCATACAAAACGCAAGTAAATTAAAATCTAATTGATGGGCAAGACTATAAAGAGACATTATATAAGCACAATCCTCTTTATTTTTTGCCATAGTAACAATCTTTCCTATGTGTGCTCCGGCTCGTTTTTGCCACAAAAGAATTTGTCTTAATTTCCCTAAGGAAGGAGTTAGAGAAAAGTCATGGAAGGAAAGTATTAATTTGGTTTTAAATTTTTGGGAAGTTTTTAGGAGTTTATCTCTTAAAAAAGAAGCTGTATTTATTTCAACATCAACAAAGGTTGCTCCTAATTTCATAGAAGCACATAAAAGCTCTATACGTTCCTCTTCAGAACCTTTAAAATTACCACCCTCCCAACTAGCTCTATTTGTTACAATAGTTTTAACACCTAGACTTCTTTTAAGTAGAGACTCTAAAGAAGAAAAATTAGGAGTAAGTAAGGCATCAAGGCGAATCTCAATGAGATCCGCCCTATCCTTATAACGTGAAATGGCCTCTAAAAAACTATCAATATCTTTCTCTGCAAGACTTACACAAATCACATCTACCCTTTAAAATAAGGATCTGAAGCAGGATCTATCTTGTTTAGATATTCAGTAATTGCTTTATCATAATTACTTGTTGTAGCAAAGACCTTTTTGGCAAGATAGAATCTTGTTTCTAGAGTTGTCTCACCATTGTTTTCTTTCATCTCTTTTAGGATAAGATCATAGTCTTTAGGATCTACAACTACAGTTACATATCTAAAATTTTTAGCGGATGATCTAAGAAGAGTAGGTCCCCCAATATCAATATTCTCAATTGCTTCAGCAAGTGTTACACCATCTTTAGCAACAGTCTTTTCAAATGCATAAAGATTTACAACAACAAGGTCAATACTTGGAATATCATGTTCTTTCATCTGAGCAACATGAGTTTCATTATCCCTTATGGCAAGGATTCCACCATGAACCTTAGGATGAAGAGTCTTAACTCTTCCATCCATCATCTCAGGGAATCCTGTTATCTCAGAAACATCTTTTACCTCTACTCCTGCTTCCCTTATAACTCTGGCAGTTCCACCTGTAGATATAATCTCTACACCCATTTCACCAAGTGCCTTAGCAAACTCTTTTATACCACTTTTGTCTGTAACACTTATAATTGCTCTTTGTATCTTTGGCATTTTATCCCCCACAAAACGAAAATAAGACTTAATGGTCGGGACGAGAGGATTTGAACCTCCGACCCCAGCGTCCCGAACGCTGTGCTCTACCAGACTGAGCCACGTCCCGACCGATTCACAAATGATGTATATCTATCTTATTATGGCTTGTCAACCAAAGAACAATAAGTATTATGGATATAAAAGAAAAAAGGAGAGAAAAACTATGAAAATTGAATTTTACCGTTTTGGGCAAATGATAATTGATGGCAAAAAATATACAAGTGATCTAAAAATAATCAAGGGGGAAATAATACCCAATTGGTGGCGTAAACAAGGACACCTACTTCAAATAGAAGACCTTCAAGATATAATAGATGCAAAACCTCATACCCTTGTTGTAGGAACAGGAGCAAATGATTTAATGAGGCTTGCCCCAAACCTTGCAACTGAATTAGGAAAGCTTGGAATAAGACTTGAAGCTATCTCAACTGCACTTGCAATGGAAAGATTTAATGAACTTATAAAATTACAAGGGCTTGAAAATATTGCAGGTGCATTTCACCTAACATGTTAGTTAGCTATGAAAGAAAAATTAAAAATTATTAAAGAAGTAATACCTTGGCTTAAAGAAAAATCTAGTCCATGTCTTCTTTGTCCAAGAAAGTGTAAGGTAGATAGACAGGAGAAATTAGGCTTTTGTAAGGTACAAAATAATCCTTTTATTTCTGGTTATGGTCCTCATTTTGGTGAAGAATCCTGTTTGGTAGGTACAGGGGGATCTGGTACAATCTTTTTTTCTGGATGCAATCTAAGATGTGTATTTTGCCAAAATTTTGAAATAAGCCAACTTTTAGAAGGAAACTACATTACTATTGAACAATTAGCTTACGCAATGTTAGACCTTCAAAAAAGAGGCTGCCATAATATAAACCTTGTAACCCCAACTCATCAAATACTCCCTATATTATTAGCACTTGAGATTGCAATAGAAAAAGGACTTAATATCCCTATAGTTTATAACTCAAGCGGATATGATGATCTTGAATGTCTTAAAAAGCTAGAAGGCATTATAGATATCTATATGCCAGATTTTAAAATTTGGGACAAAGAACTAAGTAAAAGGATAGTAGGTGCAAAAGATTATGCAGATATAGCTAAAAAGGCTATAAAAGAGATGTATCGTCAAGTAGGAGATTTAATTATAACAAAAGGTATTGCCCAAAAAGGACTTATGATAAGGCATCTTATATTACCAGGTAATCTAGAGGATACATATAAGATACTAAAGTTTATACGTGATGAGATATCAGAAAATACCTATGTAAATCTTATGGGCCACTATCATCCTTGCTGGAAGGCTTATGAACATCCCCCCTTGGATAGAAAGTTAAAAAAAGATGAATTAAAAAAGGCATTAGAGATAGCAAATGAAGTTGGACTAAAACGTTTAGATAAGACTCATCTTGCCCTTTTGGCAATGATACTTGAATAATTAAAGGAAACAAAATCAATTGAAAAACCAAGAAAAAAATCTATGTGTAAACTGTCCTAATCCTTGCTGCCAAGCTGTTAAACGACTCCCATATCTTGGAGAAAAAGATCCAATCATCTTCGAATATTTATTAATTGGTTCTTTCCCTGATCCTAATCTTTTACTTAATAAAAATATAAGATTTAGACGTCCATTTATTGTTGAATGGACACTTCCTATAGAAGTTTCAAAGTGTCCAGCATATACTAAAGATAAGTTATGTAAAATATATAAGCATAGGCCTTTAACATGTAAAATGTTTCCTAGAACACATACTGGTGAAATTCACCCATTTTGTCCTTTTGGAGAAGCAGTCTGTACCGTACCCAAATGGCAAGAACCAGAATTCACAAAAAAACTAGCAAAGCTTGACTCTTTTTTAATGAACAAACTTTTTTTGGAAAAAGATGGCAGAAAAATACTATCAAATATTCTACATGAAGAAGAATCTTTTAAGGTACCTGCCTTGTATAATAATTATTTAATTTTAGTATTGCTTTTATCAGGCGCTAACATAAAACAATGTCTTACAAATCAATATAAAGCAATAAAAAATCTAATATCCCTCGGATTAGATGAGGTTAATTTTTATATCCCAGATTCAGATGAAATAATGCCAGCCAATTTATCTGGGCTTAAAACAAATCTTGATTATCTTTTTTATATAATAGAAGAAGAAAAACTTTTAACAATATTTTCTGAACTATTGTCAGTAATCTTTTGTTAAAATAAAAACTAAGATTGCAATCTCTTATAAGATGTTTTAAAAATATTTTAAGGAGTTATTATGGCAACACGTATTTGTCCCTATTGTAAAGAAAAAATAAAAAGAGACGCAATTATCTGTAAATATTGTCATAAAGAATTAGAACCTCTTCCCCCAGAGCCTAAACCACGTCCTATAAATAATATATTTTTAGCGTTTATGGCAATGGGAGCAGGGGCTGCTCTAGTACTTTTATGGGGATACTATAAAGAATGGAAACGCTGGAGAGACGATAACTCTCACACAGACTATCTATAAATTTTTTAATCCCACAAATACTTAGGCAGCCTCCTTTTTAGAATTCTTTTTTCTTCCACCTGCTCTCTCACACTTTCTTTTACAATGATTACAAATTGCAGGCTGAGTTGGTCTATAAGGTTTTTTTAAACATCTCATTTTATAACCTCCAATTTAGAATCTTTTTTATCTTAAAATGCATCTAAAACTTAATAACCTCTTCTACTATTGTCAACGGCAA
>JAMONC010000031.1 GCA_027066725.1 Desulfobacterales bacterium | reverse complement strand
TTTCGCAAAAAAATAGATAACCTATTAATATAATTGACTTTTTTGGAAAAGAATTTTTAAAAAGTCATATGTATGAAAAATATTTTTTAATAATTAGTGCAACAGATTGGATGCATAATGAGGAAAATTTTGACGCACTGACGTCAAAATTGTTTTTTATCTAGATTTTATTTTGCATAAAGACACAATCTAACTCGTTTTTATTTGCATAAGAAATAATCTTATCTTTTGTAGCTAATACATATGGGCAATCTGTAATTGCCAAAATAGACTTTCTTATCTGCCAAAAAGAATCCTTAACCTTTATATCTCTATCTATCACCTTAGAAAATATCTGAGGTTTTCTACAAACTACAGGACGTCTTTTATAAATAATACATCTGCCTTGTGTGTCAAGATTTGGACATTTTGTACCTTTAGGAAGAATTAAAGAATAACCATAACTCCATCTATATATTTTAGGAGGATGAAAATAAAAAGGTTTATCTTCAATAAGAAAAGGAGGCTCATCGTAAGGAGTCATATATATAGATTTATCATCTTCAATAACATCTAAAGCAAAAAGTCCTATTTCTTTTTCTAAAAGAGGTATCTCAAAAAATTCTTGTAATGCATCTTTTTTAGGGCCAATACAACAAAGAGTACAATTCATAGGTCTACAAAGATAGGAATTTATTGATTCTAATTCTTTGTCAATAATATTTTGCTGAATAAAGTAAATAACTCTTTCTAGCAGGTCCAATTCTTGGCCATCTTCAGATAATATTTTGGGAATTAATTTCTTTCTTGAGTAGTTATCATTTTTTACAACTTCTATATAGGAAAGCTCATCCAAGTAAGGAGTTAATATATCTACAGGAGTATCATAAGTTATATCTTCAAGTTCTATTTTTTTAGGTAATTCAAAGATTATTTTCTTTAACTCAGAATAGGGACTTGTTAAATAGAGCATGAGTGTTAACCTACAAAGTGGCCAAACTGGATTTTGAAGCATATTTAAGGCCGAGTTTGCTAGATTATCATTTAATAACTTGGCATATATATTATTATTTTTTATTCTTACCGTCCCAGACATAAATATAACTATACTCTATTTTACTAAAAAGGAAAAAGGTTAAGTTATGAAAAGAAGAAAGATTATACTAAAGGCACATGAAGAAAGAAGGATAAAAGCAGGTCACCTTTGGGCCTTTAGTAATGAAATAGATACACTTAAAAGCCCTCTTAAAGAATTTAGCCCTGGTGAAATAGTAGATGTCTATGATTTTAGAGAGACCCCTTTAGGCTCTGCTTATGTAAACCCTCATAGTCTTATTTGCGTTAGGATATTTAGTAAACGTATAGGAGCAAACCTAAACAAAAATTTGATTGTTGAGAGGCTAAAAGAGGCAAAGAGACTAAGAGAGGTATTTTTTGATAAACCTTTCTACAGAGCATTTTATGCAGATGCAGACAGACTCCCTGGGCTTGTTTTAGACCGCTATGATAAACTTATTGTATGTCAGATATATGCATGTGGTCTAGAAAAGGCTCTTCCTGATTTAATAGATGCAATATGTGAGGTATATAAACCTGAAGCAATCTTACTTAAAAATGATGCCCCAGTAAGGTCTTTAGAAGGGCTTGATCTATATGTTGATCCTATAATGGGGGAGGTCCCAGAGGTAATTACTGTTCCTGAAGGAGGGTTAAATTTTAAAGCCCCTCTTTTAAAAGGACAAAAAACTGGCTGGTATTATGATCAAAGACTTAATAGAGACAGACTCTTTAGATATGTTAAAGGTAGCTCTGTACTAGATTGTTTCTGCTATGTAGGTGCATGGGGGATTAGAGCTTTTGGTTTTGGTGCAAAGGAACTTTGTTTTATAGATAGCTCTGCTCAAGCAATGGACTTTGTTAAAGAAAACATTGAGCTTAATAAGGTAAATATACCATGTGACTTTATTGTAGAAGATGCAGCTAACGCATTAACTGAATTAGTAGAACAAGGGGAAAAATTTGATGTCGTGCTTTTAGACCCACCAGCCCTTATTAAAAACAAAAAATTCTTACATGTTGGTAAACAAGCTTATATTAAACTAAATAGGCTTTCTATGAAACTCATAAAATCAGGTGGTTTCTTAGTAGCTTCCTCTTGTTCTTATCATTTAAACGAATATGAATTAAAAGATGTGATAAGAAGGGCTGCTCTCCAAGAAGGAAGATATGCAAAAATTGTGGAAAAGGGTGGCCAAGGACTTGACCACCCGATCCATCCAACTATTCCAGAATCCTATTATCTAAAAACTTATTATGTATGGATAAGTTAATTATCTATTTCCCATAAGCTTCCATCTCTTGATTTGCAGGGAAATCCGGTACCACGTGAATTCCATCATAGTAAACCTTTATGTGAGCCACTATCATACCATCTACAGCCAGAGGTATGACCCAACTAGCCTCTGGTTCTCTAAATTCTGCTCCATCTAATACCTCTATTTTAGAAACGATACCAGGTAAGGATTTTTTTACTATATTAAATCCTGGGACATCTTGAGTATATATCCGTGGATGGTAACCTTTAGGTAACAAGGTACCATCAACAGGATTAAACTCTAAAACTCCTATAGCCATCCCTTTATATACTATAGCAGCCTTTAGTATAACCTCGCCTCCAGGTGCCCTTATTGCCCATACTTTACCTGCAACAAAATATGGCCTTGCTGCTTTAGCTGTTGAAACTGCCTTTGCGGCATTTTGTAGAAAAGCAAGTGGTATATTAGGTGCTTGAGGAGCTGGCGCTGGCCCAGGTGGACCAGGAGGTGGTGCTGGCCCTTGTGGTGGCACAGGGGCACCTGGTGGTGGAACAGGTGCTCCATTAGGTGGAGATGGTGGAGGCGCATTACCAGGAGGAGGTACAGGAGCAGGTGCTGGTGCAGCATTTGGGGCACCTGGTGGTGGAGCTGGTGCAGTTGGTGAAGGTGTCGTAGGTGTTGCTAAATTCTGTTCAGTTAAAAGAGGAGGAGCTGTATTGTTACTTGCTTGTGTCATGGCTATGCCTCCTATGAATAATAACAACACAGTCAATGTTAAAAGAACTGATATCTTTTTCATGAGTTATTCCCTCCCTTTATTTTCCCTTTTTGATTTCAGAAAGTTCTTTTTCAAGTTTATCTAAACGTCTTTCCAAAGAATCAAACCTCTTAATTAATGATCCCAGTAAGTCTTCCTCTTTATTTGGTTTATCATTTACATGACTCCTTTGTTGTGTTACCCAAAAAGCCACACCTACAATAGCCAATAACAAGATAAACCATACCCCTTCTGGTCCAAATATGGGACCAAACAACCTAGGAGGTGGTCCAGGTGGCATTGGCCCGCAAGCAGAAATTATGGACATAAGTCCCAAAGGAATTAAAACCGAAAATATAATACGTTTTAGATCTACCCCCAGATTTAACTTTAACTTTTTAAACTTTTTCATGATACACCTCCTATGATTTAGAGGTTATTAAGATGCTAATGATCTAAAATATCCTTTGTTATTAATGTAACTTTTAATTTATAAATAGTCCTTAAAAAAAGATTAAAAAATTATTAAGTATTTAAAACAATAGATTGTAATTTATAGATTTACTACAAAAAGTGATGTAAATACTTTAAAAGTTAATAAAGCCAAAGAACCCTTTGATTTATCCCTAAAAAAGGGCTAATCTAAAGTAACTTGCTTAAAATTTTTAGGAGGAAGCGGGTGATAAAAAGGGAGCTTGCTCCAGATGCCTTAACAGGTGAAAAAGAGCTAGAAGTAAACCTTAGGCCTAAAAGCCTTAGAGAATATATTGGACATAAAGAGCTAAAAAAAGCACTTTGTATATTTATTGAAGCAGCTAAAAAAAGAAACGAAGCATTAGATCATTGCCTCCTTCATGGATATCCAGGGCTTGGTAAAACTACTCTTGCTCATATTATTGCATCTGAGATGGGTGTAAATATAAAAGCCACATCTGGTCCTGTTATAGAAAGACCAGGAGACCTTGCTGCAATACTTACAAACCTAGAGCCAGCAGATGTCTTGTTTATAGATGAAATCCATAGACTTAGCCCTGTTGTAGAAGAGATACTTTATCCTGCGATGGAAGATTTTCAACTCGATATTGTTATAGGGCAAGGCCCTGGAGCAAGAAGTATTAAGATAGACCTTCCTCCTTTTACACTTATTGGAGCAACAACTAGGGCAGGACTCCTTTCTCCACCATTTAGAGACCGATTTGGTGTAGTACTTAGAGTGGATTTTTATTCTGATGATGAACTTTATGAGATAGTAATACGTTCTGCAAAAATACTTGGCGTAAAGATAGAGCCTGAAGGGGCACTTGAGATTGCAAAGCGTTCTAGAGGTACACCAAGGATCGCAAATAGACTCTTAAGACGAGTTAGAGATTTTGCTGAAGTAAGGGCAAAAGGAATCATCACAAAAGATGTTGCAGACAAGGCGCTTAAAATGCTAGATGTAGATAAAAAGGGCCTTGATCAGATGGACAGGCGCATTTTGTGGGCTCTTATCTACAAGTTTAAAGGAGGTCCTGTAGGAATTGAAACCCTTGCCACAGCAGTCGGAGAAGAAAAAGGCACTTTAGAAGATGTCTATGAACCTTTTTTAATCCAAAAGGGCTATATACAGCGTACTCCAAGAGGAAGAGTTGCAACAGATCTTGCCCTAAGACATCTTAATGAGCTAGGTATCTATTTCGATAATTTTAAAAGTAGTTATTAAAACTTTAAAAGGAGATTGTATTAACATGGCAGTAAGGAGCTAAATGCATCAAAACTGCGTTTAAATATAGAACCAGAAAAACTGGGCTTTAAATGCCTTAAAGAGTTTGATGGTGCAATATCTGAACAAGTTGATTGGCTTGGGTTAGGACAAGATAGGGCAATTGAGGCATTAGATTTTGGACTAGGCTTAAGACACAATAAATTTAATGTATTTGTTGCTGGAGACTATGAAACAGGAAGACTTGAGCTTGCTAAAAAAATGGTTAAAAAGGTAGCAAAAGAAACTGCTTCTTCCCTGTTTGACTGGTGCTATGTACATAATTTTAAAGACCCTGACTCTCCCATTGCCCTAAAACTTCCTAAAGGTGAAGGAAGAAAATTTAAAGAATTAATGGAAGAACTTGTAGATAACTTAAAACAAGGTATCCCTAAAATATTTGACTCTGAGACCTATGTTACAAGAAAAGAAGAGGTTATTCGTGAATTTAATCAAAAAAGACGGGAGATTTTTACAGAACTTGAGGAAAAGGTAAAAGAAAAAGGGTTTATATTACAGGCAGACCAAACTGGAATGATGGTAATTCCAGCTAAAGAAGATGGCTCCCCAATGAATCCAGATGAGGTCTCAAAGCTTAGTGAAGAGGAACAAAAGTCTCTACAAGAGAAGGGAAATGAGCTTCAAAAGCTAATGAGTAGCTCAATGAGACGTATTCATGAGCTTGAGCTAAAAGTTAGACAAGAATTAAAAAACTTAGACAGAGAGCTTGTTGCACAAGAGGTTGACCTTGAATTAAAAGAAATAAGGCAAAGATATCAAGACAACAAAGAATTGCAGGCATATTTAGAGGATGTAAAAACACATATTGTCCAAAACTTTAGAGATTTTCAACCCCAGCCACAACAACCACAAATGCCAATTCCACTGCCTTTTTCCTCCCCATCTTTTACACAATATGAAGTAAATTTATTGGTAGATAACTCAGATACCCAAGGCGCACCTGTAGTAGTTGAACCTAATCCTACCTATCCCAATCTCTTTGGTGCAGTAGAAAGAAAGGCTCAATTTGGAGCACTTCTTACAGATTTTACTATGATAAAGGCAGGTGCACTTCATAAGGCAAATGGAGGATTTTTAATATTAAATGCCCTTGATCTTTTAAAATGGCCATTTTCTTATGAGGCTTTAAAAAGAACTATTAGACAAAAAAAACTTTCCATAGAAGACCCTGGAGATCAACTAGGTCTATTTACTACCAAAGGACTTACTCCAAAGCCCATAGAGCTTGACGTAAAGGTGGTATTGGTTGGAAGTCCATTTTTATATTATCTACTTTATAACTATGATGAAGAGTTTAGAGAAATATTTAAAGTTAAAGCCCACATGGATATCCATGTTGATCTAACTAAAGAACATCTTGAACAATTTTTTTCTACTATAAAATTCTTTATTGCAGAGCAAGGTCTAAGAGACTTAGATGGAAGCGCATGTGCAAGGCTTGTTGAATACAGTGCTGAGCTTGCCGGGGCTCAAGATAAGCTTTCTTTATATATGGAGCATATTGCAGAGCTTTTATTTGAAGCAGACTTTATAGCTGGGAGAAAAGGCCACTTACATATAGAAAAAGAAGATATAGATCAGGCAATCAAACAAAGAATAAGAAGGGCAAGCCTTTATTCTGATCATATTCAAGAGTTGATTTTAAAAGATATTTTAAAGATAGAGACTCAAGGTAAAAAGGTAGGTCAGGTAAATGGGCTTTCTATATATGATTTAGGAGACTTTATGTTTGGAAAGCCTACTCGTATTACTGCAAACATTGCTATTGGAAAAGAAGGAGTAGTTAATATTGAAAGAGAGGCAGAGTTAAGTGGCAAGATACATACAAAAGGGGTAATGATCTTATCTGGATACTTGCGAGAAAAGTTCTCTAAAAAAAGACCTCTTACCTTAAGTGCAACTATTTGCTTTGAACAGAGTTATGGAAAAGTAGATGGGGATTCTGCCTCTGGAGCAGAGCTATTTGCGCTTTTATCTGCCCTTTCAGGTGTAGGTATAAAGCAATCTATTGCAGTCACTGGAGCTGTTAGCCAAAAAGGTGAAATCCAGGCAGTAGGTGGTGTATCAAAAAAGATAGAGGGCTTCTTTGATGTCTGTAAAGAGAGAGGCTTAACTGGAGAGCATGGAGTTATTATACCTGCTTCAAACTGTAGGGACCTGATGCTAAAAGATGAGATTATTGATGCAGTTAAGGATGGAAAATTTCATATTTGGTCAGTAGAAAAGGTAGAAGATGCCATAAAGATATTAACAGATATGGAAGCAGGTGAGGCAGATGAAAAAGGTAATTTCCCTGAAGGAACACTTTTTTATCTAGTTGATAAGAAACTAGAAGAGTTAGCAAAATTGGCAAAAGAAGCCTCAGAGTCTGAGGAAAAATCAAGTAATGAGGAAAAGGAGTGATGCGATTTCGGCGACTCTTCGACGTTTTGTATGGTGAGATAAATATATAGTATCAAATCCACACAAGACAAATCGAGGAGCCAAGTTTAAATGGTTTATTTCAAGCGGTAAGAACTAGAACACGTGGATACAGGATAACCTTTTTTAGCCTTTCCTGTTAATTTACTAATAATGATCTTATACTTAAAGGTACACCATAGGGGCACCCATCTTGTGCTATTGTAGATAATACTCCATATTCTGCTTTTTTTAGTAAGGATTTTGCTTCATCTTCTGTAATAGCCAGCTCTTTTCTTCTCATATCTTTCATAATATTAGCTAATAAGTTTATATGTAAAAACTGTCAATCTCAACTTATCCAAGTTGATAGTAGATTGCATTGCCCCGCTTTGAGAGGATTGAAACACGTTATTTTCTACCCTTCTCCAAGCAAGAACTCCCAACTTAAAAATCCTGGCATCAGTAGCTGATTTATGAAGATATGGAGATGAAAGAAATAATGAAGGTTCGTCATAAAGGGGTTTAAGGGCTTTGAGAAAAGGGCGCTAAGGTCATGTTAGAGATTTTTTAAAAGCTCTTAGATGACTTCTTGGTCGCCCCTTTGAAAAGCTCTTAAAGCTCTCATCCCCAATCCCCATAAAGCCCCTATGTCAGTCTTTATCAAGATATAATTATTATAAACGCCTAATTAATGGCATATGTGATTTTATATTGCTATCTAACAATAAAAACATTGGGTTTCCTTCTTCCAAGGAATCCAAAAAGAAATAATAACAAGGGATACGAGCCATTAAAAATAGATCAAAATCAACATCTTTAGAAATATTAGGTTCTACAAAAGGGTTAAGTACCACTTCCCCTATCTTTCTTTCATTGGCAGGGAAAAGCTGTGGTAAAGATATCTCTATAATCCACAAATAAGGAGGCAGCATATCTTCTAAGTCATTTAAAAATTCCGTTGACTCTCTATTTCCTTCCCAATCAGAGAAATCTTTAAGATTTGCTATGTAGCTCTTCTTTTTGGCAAAAACAGCACGTAAAACAATCCTTTTCATCCTAATAAATTTGGTTAGCCTTTTAATCCAGTGGTTTTCCTTTGACTCAGATGGGATTGATGGGACTAAAGAATAAATAAAACCAAGAGATACAGCCTCAGCATGAACTCCACTATATTTAACCTCCCTATTTAATAATTCTACTACATAATCCACATTAGCCTTATTGACATGGCATCTTGGCACGCAGTAATTAGGCCCAAAGTTATCATCATGGCCTATAAAACTGCTTGTCCAATTTTCACTTGGAACATATCCAACTCCACCTCCAACATCAAAATAGCTAATTTCAGCATCAGGTACCCAGGTATCTTTATTAAAGGTGTGTCCAAAAAATGGAATAATGTGTCTTGGTGGGGCATTATCCGGAATTTCTGGACCGCTAAAGCGAAAACCAAGCATAGCTCCAGCACCTGATTCAACACCAGCATATATAAATTTTTGGTATGGTAAAGAGTCTCTAAACTTATCATCTAGGGTATAATCAACATCTCTAAATCCAATATCAAGACTAGTTAAGACCCTTCTAATCTCTACTACTGTCATACCCTTTCCAGGTTCTCTACCACTTTCTGGAGTAATGTCTGCCAATTCATTTATCTTTTTATAGGAGATATCCCCTTCTGGAAGATGATTAGACAAAAGGCTTCTAAGTGCTACTTGAGCACATGCCTTATTTAATGAATTTTGTTGACAATATAACACACCTTTTATTGAAAATTGTCTGTCACCACAAGAGATTTTAAAAGTCTTAGACCTGGCAATAAAATTGCGGGGATTCGGATATTTTTTAAATACAGCTTCAAAAACATGCCACTTATTAACCCTTTTAGATTTTACCTGGTCATGTTTTAGTATGGCATAGCCTATAAAGTCTCGACTAGTTAATCTTTTAAGCTCCTCTGTCTTTTTAAATCCCTTTTTCCAAAAACAAAGCCTTAAAGCCCCTTTAAACTTATAATCAGGGAAATATGCTTGAAGTTCATTATTTTCTTCTAAGATCAATCCCTGAGGAGAAATCTTTTCTAAGGTAATTGTCTCCATTCCCAGAGACCTTGCAAGGGAAAAGCAACGCCTTAAAGAGTTTATGCCATTAAAACGAGATTCTATAAAATCAAAACTAGAAAAAGGAGGGGAAGCTGAATAAATTTTAGTCTCTTCTGAAAAGACGGTTCTATGACTAGATAGTCCGTTTAACCGCACAATTAAAGGTCCTTTTTATGAAAAGGATAAAGTGCTTTTTTTAGCTTTATTGTGTGCACGTTCTATTTTTCTAACAAACCTACCTATGTTCCTTTTATATTTCATATTAACTGAGATAATTTCTGTCTTGTCTGCAAATCTTTTTCTTATCTCTTCAGCTATTTTAGGACTAGTAAATCTTGCTTGTTCTTCCTTTTTCATATCTATCCCCAACATATTTTTCATATATTTTTAGTCTATACATTTTTCTACTGATTTTGAAGTATTTCTTGATCATTAGAAGACTTTACTAATTTATTACATATAGACGAGGCTACTTATAGCCATATCCAATTCTATCCCATGCTTCTTTGTACTTTTCATTATCATAAGAGCTAAGTTGTAACCAATATGAAATCCTTCCATCTTTTCTTTCTCTCTTACAAGCTAAAGATTTGACTTCATCAGGAAATAAAATAAAGGCACTAGGCTCTTTAATTACATTATTAACAATTACCCAATAATCCCCCATGATTTTTTCAAGACTTTTCCCCAATGGAACAGGATTTCTTTTACTTAACGTTTTAACCTGAATCCCTATAAATTTTGTGCCTTCTCGATTATAAGCAATTATATCTATGCCACGTGCATTTCTAGAGGTAGGCATTACATTCCAACCCATTTTTGATAATCTGTAACACGTGTAATAAAGACCTATATTCCCTGTGATTTGTGCATCAAATTTCATATTATTTTAAACCATACCTTATTTGGGAAATCGGTTAATTATATTAT
>JAMONC010000030.1 GCA_027066725.1 Desulfobacterales bacterium | reverse complement strand
ACTAATTATATATCCATTTAATATATTTATACCCAAATACATTAAAGTTAATAAAACAACTTATAATAAATTACCAAATATAATATTAATTCATGGTTTATTCCATAACAAAAGTGCGTGGATATATATATTAGTTAAATTAATTTTATCTAAAAAAATAAACGCTATATACCTTATAAATTATAATAGTTATTTATATTCTTTTAAAGAAATACTTAAACAAATAGAAAATAGTATTCATTCTCTAACTGCTAATAAATCTAACAATCAAATTATACTTATAGGACATAGTTTAGGTGGACTGTTTTGTTACGCTTTATGTCAAAATCAACAAATTTCTAGTCAAATAAATTGTATTATCACTTTAGGAACTCCCTATAAAGGGAGTAAATTAGCAGCTTTTGGTATATCTAAACTTGCTAGAGAATTAAGATATAAAGGAGAGTTAGTAAATGAATTTAAAAAAGCTAACATAGCTTCTCATATAAAAGGTTTTATATTTTATTCTCCAATAGACAACTTAGTACTTCCCAATAGTTCCCTAAAATCCCCTATATCAAAATGGCAAGAAATTATAACAGCACCTGTTAATCATGTTGCTATGTTGTACAACACAGATATAGCTAATAAAATTATTAAGATAATAACTAATTGTTAAAAATATATCTAACTGCATTATTTAATCCATCTATAACTTTAGCAAATTTCTCATAATCAAGAGTATGAGGTAAATCTGTAGGACGATGATAATTCGGATTTCTATAAAATGCGGTATCTGTTACCATAACAGCATTATATCCAAAGGCGTTAAAAGACTTATGATCGGATAAATCTGTACCTACAATAATACCGGTTGGAACATTAAGACTCTCTACACCTAAGTCTGTCCCCTTTTTAAAGCCTTCCTTTATTAATTTAGTCCACTTACGAGAACGCAAGTTTCCAATAAGTGCTATAAAATTACCCTTATCAGGATAAATACGTTTCATTAAATCTATTGGATATCTTTGAGAATTATTTTTATCACAAAAATAACCTAACATCTCAAGACATATCATTCCCTTTAACTTTATCTTAGATTCTCTTAAAGACTTAGCATATACATAGCTACCCATAAATTGGGTACCAAAAACAGGAGGCTCTTCTAAAGAAAATGCAACAAAGCGTATAGGTGCATCAAAATTACAAAGCAATCTAGAAAGCTCTATTAAGCCCGCTACTCCACTTGCATTGTCATCTGCACCAGGGCTATGTTTAACAGTGTCATAATGAGCTCCTATTACAACTTGATTTTTTTTGTTATTATATAAATCTTTGTTATTAATAAGTGCTTCAACATTATAATATTGATGTTCTCTATAAGTAAAATCCTTTAAATTAACTATAAGTCCAAAGCTTTCTAGTTCTTTTGCAATACTCTCAGCTACTTTAGACAATAGTTTTGGATAGTAAACACTCCTAGGGCCAATCTCTTTGGCTAAAAAATAAACCCACTTTTTTAGATTTTCAGGATTTGCCTTTTCTTTTAACATAACAAGATAGTGACAATTAAACCTCAAAGTAGTAATACATTACCTATATCTCAAATAAGCATAAGGAGTAATAAATGTATTTACCAAAAGGCTTCTATTACAGCGCAACTTCTGCTGGTATCAAAGATAAGTTAGACCTAGCTTTAATATATTCTAAAACAAGTGCTTCATGTGCTGCAACATTTACAAAAAATTTAGTAAAGGCTGCTCCAGTACTAATTGACATGGAAAAAATGAAATATCCTCCATGCTGGGCAAGAGCTATTTTAGTAAATAGTGGCAATGCAAATGCATGTACAGGAG
Organism: Desulfobacterales bacterium; assembly: GCA_027066725.1. Lineage (GTDB taxonomy): Bacteria > Desulfobacterota > Dissulfuribacteria > Dissulfuribacterales > JAMONC01 > JAMONC01. The sequence continues at coordinate 2,354 of JAMONC010000030.1, read as the reverse complement.
ATAAAGGTATAAAAGATGCTCTTACATGTATAAAAGAAGTCAAAAACAAAGGAGAAATACCAGAAGATGAGATACTTATTGCATCCACAGGTGTTATAGGAGTAAGGCTTCCTGTACAAAAAATAACTAAGTGTGTTGATAAACTTATAAATAATTTATCTCAAAGTGATGAAGCACTAAAAGATGTAGCTTGTGCAATATTAACTACTGACACAAGACCTAAAATTGTAGACAAACAGATAAGCTTAGATGATTCATTAGTAAATATTGTAGGTATTTGTAAAGGAGCTGGAATGATTGGCCCTGATATGGCCTCTGTAGATAATATCTACAGTCCCGCTCATGCAACAATGTTATGTTTTTTAATGACTGACCTCCTAATAGATCCAATTTTATGGCAAGAAATATTAAATGAAGCTGTAGATAAAAGTTTTAATAAAATATTAGTAGATGGAGATACAAGCACAAATGATACAGTTATAGCCTTAGCTAATGGCCTTTGTGGAAATAAAATTCTAACAAAGTCTAATAAACAATATGTAATGTTAAAAGATGCTATTGATGAGATATTGTATCGTCTTTCAGAAATGATAGTAGAAGATGGTGAAGGAGCAACAAAAAGTGTAAAAATTGTTGTGCAAGGAACAAAAACTAAAAAAGATGCGCTTATTATAGCTAAAACTATTGCCTCATCTCCATTAGTAAAAACCGCAATATATGGTGAAGATCCAAATTGGGGAAGAATCATAGCAGCAGCAGGTAGAAGCGGGGTATACTTTAATCCCGAAAAGATAAACTTATATATAGATGAGATAAAAATTTTAGAAAATGGACTTCCTTTAGGAGAAATGGCCGAAAAAGAAGCAGCTAAAAAGATGAAGGCACAAAAATTTTCTATTGTCCTTGATGTTTCTCAAGGGAAGGAAAGTGAAGAGGTGCTTACATGTGATTTTTCTATTGATTATGTAAAAATAAATGCAGATTATCGTACGTAATTGCAAAATAAACAAAATAATAAAGCTAGTGGATACTACAAGCAAATATTATAAAGATCTTAAAAATATAAATATTTATTAATAGTTTATTTAAGGTAAGGAGAGCCTTGTCAACATAACAGAAAAAATTTTATTTGGACACAAAAGGTATAAATATTGGGAAGTTATAAAACATCTATACATATTTACATATTGCTTAAAAAACTGGTAAAAAATAGTGTATACTTTAGATTAATTATATTCTCTACTAATTCAATAACTTGAGCTTATAGCATTTACTAAATTCCAATAATCAACAGCACCATTACTGTTAGGGACATAATCATATATTAGTTTATGTATAGCGGGTGCCTCTGCCAAACGGATGTTTTGTCTCACAAAAGGGTACAACAATTTATCTCCATATACAGAGATTATCTCTTTTAATAACTTCCGACTGCTTAAGAGATTTTTATTGAACATAACCGGTATAATACCTCTTAATTCCAGACCATTGTTTGTCTTATGAGCTATTTTGTTAATAAGATATACTATATCTTTAAGACCTTCCATAGCCAACGCCTGAAGGGGCAGGGTAACAAATACAAATTGCGTGGCCATTAAGGCAGATACTAGTAAAAGACCAAGATAAGGAGGTGTGTCGAAAATTATATAATCAAACTGAGAAGTACAACATAAAAGACATTTTTTCAATATGTGAGCGGCACCAGACTCTCTGGTATACTTAACCTCGAATTCTGACAACTTACGACTTGCTGATAAAATATGCAGTCCCTTGATATAAGTATTGGATAAAGATTCCTCAAGATGGAGCTTATTAGTCAACACTTCATACAAACCTTTACTATTGTCATTATTTCTAACAAGCCATAATGTAGCATGAGCTTGTGGGTCACAATCAACTAGCAAAACTCTATTCCCCATAAGAGCTAGACCTGCCGCAACATGAACAGCTGTGGTAGTTTTCCCACTTCCACCCTTTCTATTGGAAAAGGCTAAAAAATTAGTCATAGCTATATCATAACCTAGATGATTTTATATATTTTTATTCCAATCCAACAATTCCTGATCAATCATATCTGGTTTCGAGCTGTTGTGTGACATCAATTGTATAAGATGTATTAAAGAATCAGTATCCGCCTTTGATAGATATATACCTATACCTCTATCATCACATCTCACTACCGTTCCATTTAATATAATTTTAGGACCTCCTTGAGAAGGGTTTGTTAAATGTAGCGATACTATACAAGTTGATCCTATTGATGGCTTATGTTCTGTTATTATATACAACCCCTTTAAACTAATATTACTAAGCATCCCAGATATGGAATATCTATTAATACCATCTATAATCTC
>JAMONC010000029.1 GCA_027066725.1 Desulfobacterales bacterium | reverse complement strand
ACATGAATTTGAATGCAAAAGTTGTGGGCATAAGTTTGAACTCTTAATAATGAATAAAAGCGAGCTAGACGATGTTCGCTGCCCAATATGCGAAAGTCCTGATGTAACAAAACTTATGAGTGCAGCTACAATACATATGGGAGAAAAACCAACACCTCCACCTGCAATACCAAGAGTAAGACATCATTCTTGTCCATCTGGTACATGTTCCACAATAGATCTACCTGGACACAAAAGATAGATAATAGCTTTTAGGGATTAAGGCAGGGGTTAAAATATCCAAATCTTAAAAAAGGATGTCTCTTTTTTAAGATTTTAATCATATTTTTTATTCCTACGTGTTGACCAGAGGGTTTAAAATTAATAGCCGAAAAGTACATGTCAGGATCAATATTGTGATTTCTAAGCTGTATTAAATCTATTTTATATTCTTCTATAATTCTAGACAGTTCATCAATTTCATCTAGCTCATCTGTAAGTCCTGGAGTAATAAAAAGATTAATAGAAACGAAACGAGAATATTTTTTCATTACTTTTGCACTTTCTAATACATTACTAAATCTATATCCCTTAGGTCTATAATAAGCCATATAATACTTTTCTCTACATGAATTAAGACTAATACGTATTGAATCTAGTCCAGAAACTGCAAGCCTTTCTACATTATTAGGTAGACTAGCATTACTATTTAGATTAATAGTGCCACGTAAGGTATCTTTTCTAATCTTTTTTATTGCCTCTTCTATAGTATTTACTTGAAGCAAAGGTTCACCTTCACAACCCTGCCCAAAACTAACAATAGGAGCAGGAGCATGTCTTAGGTGCATTGTACAAAGTTCTACAATCTCTTCTACACTAGGCACAAAATTTATTCGGTTTTGAGTACCTACAGACAATTCTTTAGGTTGGTTAGATATACAGCCTATACACCTTGCATTACAAACAGGGGAAGTGGGAACAGGTGCTTCCCACCTACCTAAAAAGAAATTTCTAGCAGCAGGACATCCATAATGTAGACTACAGGTAACCAGATGCCTTATTAGTCTGTTTTTATTAAATTTTTTACTAATCTCTAATGTTTTTTTCTTCACTTTATACATATCAAATCTGTCTGCATCCTGCCTAGGGTCTGGATCACTTCTAAAAGCTGCAACCCAAAATTTCCCCTGCCACCAACCAACAGCTGTGTAACAAAAAAGAGGTAGCGCTGGAGCTTCTTCATCCTTTTTAAGAAATGCAGCAATTGCAGTCTGTGTATGAGCTGGTGCTATAAAAGCAGCTACAGCTTGGATAGATTCCTTTGGATTAAAAGGATTTTCACAAAGTGCTATCATCTCATCGTGTACTGGATCCCAACCAATTGGTAGTCTATTAGGTAAAACGAATAGCTCACTACCTTTAGGAAGAGGTATTAAATCCTTTGGTTCTATAGGATGAAAAAACTGCCCTACCCTTCCTGCCATTTTAAGCTCTGGAAAATCTAAGATATTTCCTTCTGAATCTGCAAATACCATATTAGGTATATCTTTTGGATGTTTCATAGGGGTGATTTTACACAAATATTGAGTTATTATCATCTAGCTAATTAAAAATTTCTTGAAAAGGATATAAAGCCATGTATGAATTTAGAAAAAAAGCTATTTTTAGGATAAAAAGGGTTATTTCTCAAAGAAAACTAGATGCAATTCTAATTACATCACCAGAAGATCGTTTTTACTTAAGTGGATTTCTTGCTGAAGATGTTGGTATTAAAGAATCTGCTGGAGCACTTCTTATAACAAAAGAAAGAAATATTTTATTAACAGATTCTCGTTACTTATTTCAAGCACAAAAAGAAGCCACTGGATGGGAAATTTTTATATATAAAAGAGGCTTGCATCAAGGTATAAAAGATATATTTAAAAACGAATCTCAAAATAAAACTATTGCTTTTGCCTACCAACCTTCTTTTTTAACATGTAAAAAGAAAGAAAAAATTCAAAAATACTTACCTAATGCTAAATTTATACATGACATAGAACCATTTCTTGAAGACATAAGAAAAGAAAAAAACAAGGAAGAGATAGAATTAATAAAAAAAGCTATATGGGCTGCAGAAGAAGTATTTAATCAAATATTTCATGAAATAAAAGTGGGAATGAGTGAAAAAGAAATTGCATTTAAAATTCTTGAGGGGCTTTATAAAAAAGCAGATGGACCAAGTTTCTCTCCAATTGTAGCATCAGGACCTAATGCTGCCTTGCCCCATGCCATTCCCACTGATAGAAAAATAAGGGAAGGAGAACCAATTATTGTTGATATGGGTGCTATACTAAATGGTTATTGTTCTGATATGACACGAACTATTTTTTTAGGAGATGTATCAGATTATTGGAAGAATATATATAATGCTGTAAAAAAAGCTCAACAAAATGCACAAAATGCCTTAAAGGCTGGAGAGATATGTAAAGAAATAGATAAAGTCGCAAGGGATACTATAAAAAATTATGGCTTTGGAAAACACTTCTTACACGCCTTAGGACACGGAGTTGGTATAGCTGTTCATGAGCCTCCGTATTTATCTCCTAGATACAGAAAGAAACTTTTACCTAATATGATTGTTACTGTCGAACCAGGCATATATATTTCGGGGAAAGGTGGTGTAAGACTTGAAAACATGGCCTTAATCCTAAAAGATGGTGCACAAATATTGTCTTCTGATAGGTGGTTTTATGACTGGTAGCAAAAAAGCAACTTCTCCTCAAGATGAGCTATCATTAACCGAACACCTAGCAGAACTAAGACATAGGATAATGCTATGTTTTGGAGCAATCATTATATGTGCAATACTTTGTTATGGTATATCACATAAACTTTTTACACTTCTTGCATTGCCTCTTGAAGAAGTTGCTCCTGGTACAAATTTAATATTTATTTCATATCCTGTGGGGTTCTTCACATATATAAAATTAGCTATTGTTGCAGGGATTTTTGTAGCCAGCCCCTTTATACTCTATCAATTTTGGGCATTTATATCACCAGGCTTATATGAACATGAAAAACGTCTTGCCATTCCTTTTATATTTATATCTTCTATATTCTTTATTGGTGGAGCACTTTTTGGATATTTCTTTATATTCCCTGCTTTATTTCATTTTTTAGTAAGTTTTAGAGGAACAGATTTAAAACTAATGCCTGAAATAAGCCATTATTTTGGATTGTCAATGAGACTATTAATAGGCTTTGGACTTGCATTTGAATTTCCTGTACTTCTTATATTTCTCTCATATCTTGGCATAATAGATCCAAAGTTATTAAGAAAAAATAGAAAATATGCTGTACTTATCATCTTCATAGTAGCTGCAATACTTACTCCTACTCCAGATATAGTACACATGGTAATTGTAGCAATTCCACTTATAATATTGTACGAAGTAAGTTTATTACTTATAAGTATATTTAGGATAAGGGGAAAAAGAAAAAATGTAGGTTCTAGTTAAGATTTAGAAATTATGTCTGAAAACAAACAAGAATTTAAAAAAAATAATATTTTAATTGTGGAAGATGAAGAAACAATACTTGAGCTTTTAAAAACAGGGCTTTGCTATGAAGGATTCAATGTGATTTGTGCCACAGATGGACTCACCTGTTTAGAAAATCTTTCAAAATCTTCCGTTGATCTTATAGTCTTAGATATTATGCTACCTGATATAGATGGCTTTGAGCTACTAAAAAAAATAAGAAAAAGCGGAATAGACATACCAATATTAATGCTAACAGCCAAAAAAGATATAGAAGATAGAGTAAAGGGACTTAACTTAGGCGCTGATGACTATGTAACAAAACCTTTTAGTTTTAAAGAACTTCTTGCAAGGATAAATGCTTTACTTAGAAGGTCTTTAAAAAAGAAAAATAAAAAAGATATATTAAGGGCCCAAGATATTGAGTTAAATCCTAATACTAGAGAGGTATTTAAAGCAGGTAAAAAAATAAAACTTACACCAACAGAATTTTCATTACTCGAACTATTTATGAGAAATCCCAAAAGAGTATTTACAAGAGAAAATCTATTAAACAGAATATGGGGATATAAGTATGTTGGAGATACTAATATAGTAGACGTACATGTAAGTCACTTAAGAAATAAACTAGGAGATAAGCCACCTAAATTTATAAGAACTCATTATTCTATAGGTTATGCCTTTTATCCCAACGGTGAAAATAGTGTGGAATAAACTCTCCCTTAGAATAAAACTTACTCTTTTATATGTAACTCTTTTAACATTACTTCTTAGCATTCTTGGTATAAGTCTTTATTTAGATGACAAAAACTTTCTTATAACTAGCCTTGAAAAAAGGATAAGAGCTCAGGCAAAACCTGTCATTGCTCATTGGTTATACTACGAAATAAATCCTCCACCTTTATTAGGAACAGACAATAAAAAAATTATACATTTAAAAAATATAGCCCCTTTTTTGGCAAGAGACCTAACTTCAAAGGATACAGGCGCTGTTATAATTAATATAAAAGGAAAAATAATTGCCAGAGGTAAGATATTAAAAGAAGAGCCTAGTTGTCCACCTCCTAATAAATTTCTACTTAAAAAAGCTCTTTCTGGTAAAAATGAAATAGATTATTTTACATATTTTAAAGGACAACATATCCTTGTAACTTTTATTCCTCTAAGGAAAACACCTAAAAGTTCAGAGATATATGGAGTAGTAGAGCTGGCTACTCCGCTTACACAAATAGATAAAATATTAGAAAGAAAAGCTATATTATTAATAACATCTATATTAATTGCTCTGTTATTAGGGAGTATATTAGGTCTTTATCTAACTACCTCTGTATTAAAAGATCTTTCTATTCTCGTATCTACTTGTGAAGCAATAGCCTCTGGCAATCTTACAAAAAGGGTGGGATTACATTACAAAAGAAAAGATGAAATAGGCAGATTATCTCAAGCATTTGATGATATGGCAGATAAAATACAAAAAGTCTTTTTATCTCAAAAACGCTTTATTGCAAAGGCAGCCCATGAATTTAGAACCCCTATAACTGCCATTTTAGGCTCATCAGAGGTTCTTTTAAGAGGTAGTATAAAAGATCCTAAATCATTAGATACTCTTATACGAGGTATCTATAAAGAAGCTAATAGACTGTGGCGTCTTTGTGAAAGATTACTTGATATTTCTCGAATAGATGCCTCTAAAAATATACAAAAGCAGAAAATAAGCATAAAAGAACTAGTAGAAGATGCTATAAATAATATGCAAAATGGACTTAGAGGACAAAAGCTCTATATTACAGCAGAAAGAGACGTTGATATATTGGTAGATCCTGAGCTTTTTACTTTACTTTTACTAAACTTAATAGATAATGCTATAAAGCACACGAAAGAAAACGATATCATAGAAATAGGTTGGGAAAAAGAAAACAATAAGTATATAAAAATATGGGTTAAAGATACTGGAGAAGGAATAGAACCTAAAGACCTACCCCATATATTTGAGCCATTTTATCAAGGTAAAAAAGATAAAAAGAAAGGCTCTGGGCTTGGACTATCTTTAGTAAAAGAAATTGTTGAGTCACATGGTGGTAAAATTGAAGTAAAGAGTAACTCAACAGAAACTATATTTTTTATAACTTTAAGTATTAACTAAGGGCTGCTCTAACATATATAGGATCAAGGGTTTCAGGATTATCTCCCCTACTACCCCTTTCTTTAAAATATACTAGTGCTAATGAGGCTACATTTGCTGCCCTTAAATGTCTTAAGTGTATAGGAATATTACTAGCTAAATTATACATTTCATCTATATTTCTTATTGCAGATAAGGTATCTGAATCACAAACGATAAAATCTATATCTCTATTTTTAAAAAGAGAAGATATGTCTTTGTTTTTAATACACATATACTCTGAGATAGCTCTAGGTATCCCTGCTTTAAATTCAAAGAAAGCACCATATATCTCTTTCTTCCTTGCCTTTATAATAGAAAATATTTTATCGCCTTCTTTTCCCAAGACATTAAAAGCAAAAGCATCAAGAGTTGGTACACCAACTATTGGGATATTTAACGCTATAGCCATAGCCTTTGCGTTAGATAGCCCAATTCTTAATCCTGTAAAACTTCCAGGACCAAGACTTACTGCAATAAGGGATACATCTTTAAGACTAATCCCTGTTTTATGTAAAAGTTGGTCAATTTCAGGTAAGAGTCTAGTAGAATATGTTTTAGAAGAACAAAATGTTATCTCACCTAAAAGGCTTTCTTCATCAATGAGTGCTATGCCCCCACAAAAACTAGAGGTTTCTATTGCAAGGATATACAACTTTTATGGCCCCCCAATTAAATGACCAAAACCTAAAACCCTAGCAATATCATTATAAAATACCAACAGCATTAAAGCGCCAAGTATTATGATGCCTATCTGCTGTGCAATTTCCATCTGACGCATACTAAGAGGACGTCCTGTAACCGCTTCAAATAAGAAGAACATTAGATGTCCACCATCTAATACTGGTATTGGGAGAAGGTTTAACAGCCCTAAATTAATACTTAGAACTGCCATAAAATAAAACAGATTCATTAAACCTTGTTTAGCTTGCTGTCCCGCAAGTTTTGCTATTAAAATTGGGCCACCAAGGGTTGAAAGAGGGATCACTCTCTCTATAAGCTTTATAAAACTTTGAACAGTAAGTACTGTTATATTCCAGGTACTAATAAATGCATCTTTTAAGGCCTTAAGAGGACTAAGATGTATTGTCCTCATCACCCCTTTGGCTGTAACACCTATAACAGGAATCTTAACTTTTTCACCAAAGATATCCTTAAGTTCTTCAACCTTTGGTGTTATTTTAATAAATAAGGTTTTTTTGTCTCTTTTTATCTCCAGAAGAAGCTGTTTCCCTTTACTTGATCTTATAATTAAGCTTAATTCATCCCAGCTATCTATCTTTTTACCATCTACAGATATGATCTCATCTCCTGGCTTTATGCCAGCATGTTGAGCAGGAGAACCTTTTTGTACAGAGCCTACTACAGGTAACAAAATGGGTTGACCTGCAATCATAAATATCCAAAAAAAGATGAAAGTTGCAAAAAATATGTTTGAAAGAGGACCTGCTGCTACAACAAGTGCTTTTTGCCAAACAGGCTTATGGGAAAAAGAAAGATGTTTTAATTCATCAGGTATTGGTTCATTAGGCTGTTCCCCAAGCATCTTTACAAAACCACCAAGGGGGATTGCAGAAATACAATAATCTGTACCTCCTTTTTCAAAACCAACTATTCTAGGACCAAAACCTATAGAAAATTTTAAAACTCTTATCCCAAATCCTCTAGCAACTAAAAAATGACCTAATTCATGTACTAATATAAGACCAGAAAGAACTAAAATGAATGCCCATAATGTTGTCATTTATAAACAACCTCAAAAAAATTTTCTTAAATTGTTTTTTAAGTTAAACATTGAAAGATAATTTCTCAACTATAATTAGTCATAAAATTCCTGGATCACCATTTCAGCCATAAGTCTTGCCCTTGCATCTTCATTAATTATTTCATCAAGGCTATCACAATTCCCTGGTTCCAATCTGTTTAATACCTCTTCTATGACCTTTGGAATTTGATCAAATCTTATTCTCTTAGACAAAAATGCTTCAACCGCTACCTCGTTTGAAGCGCTTAATATACAAGGCATTGATCCTCCAATCTTTGCAGCCTCATAAGCAAGTCTTAAACATGGGAATTTATCCATATCAGGAGGTTCAAAGGTTAGAGGAGAACAAGAAATAATATCCAGCTTAGGAAGATCTAATTCTAGCCTCTTAGGCCATGAAAGTGCATAAGCAATAGGAATTCGCATATCAGCAATACCGAGTTGAGCAAGTATAGAGCCATCCACAAATTCAACCATTGAGTGAATTATACTCTGAGGATGAATGACAACATCTATTCTACTTACATCTATATCAAAAAGCCAACTTGCTTCTATAATCTCTAAACCCTTATTCATAAGAGTAGCTGAATCAACAGATATCTTTTTACCCATTTTCCAATTAGGATGTTTTATTGCCTCATCTGGAGTAACTTCTTGAAATTTCTTTATTGAACTATTCTTAAAAGGTCCACCTGATGCAGTTAATATAAGCCTTCTTAAGGCTTTTTTATCTTGCCCTTGAAGACACTGGAATATTGCACAGTGCTCACTATCAATGGGAAGTATCCTAGCTCCTGTTTCTTTTGCTGTTTTTGTTACAAGATGTCCTGCAACAACGAGACTTTCTTTATTGGCAAGGGCAACATTTTTACCCGCATTAAGTGCAGAAAGAGTTGGTATAAGACCTGCTGAACCAACCAAGGCAGAAACAACCAGGTCTACATCCTCAATAGAAGCTAACTCCATATAACCCTCTTTACCATGTTTTATCTCAACATTATAAGAGGGAATTTTCTCTTCCAGTTTTTGGGCAAAAAACTCATTTATAACGCTAACAACACGAGGTCTAAATTCCTCTATTTGTTTTAAAAGCAGCTCTATATTTTTACCTGCTGCAAGACCTATTATCTCAAATTCTTCTTTAAAAGAACGGATAACATCTAAACAAGAAGTACCAATAGAACCTGTTGATCCCAAGACCACTATTTTTTTCTTCATAACTACCTACTCTTTAATACCTACCACGCTCCTACCTTTACAACTACCCCTGGTATAATATGAAAACAAAAAAGTATTAGCAAATAAAAAGACGGAGCGGCTAAGATAACTGCATCAAGTCTATCTAAAAAACCTCCATGGCCCGGTAGAATATAACCAGAGTCCTTAGCACCTGCATAGCGTTTTACAGTTGATGCTGCTAAATCTCCAAGTTGTCCTACCAAGCCAGAAAAGACTGCTATAAAGGCAAGCTTCCAAATATTTAGATTCTGAAATAAGATATACCACATGAAAAGAGCTGATACAAAATTGATAATTATTCCGCCAAGAGCACCTTCTTTAGTTTTCCCTTTTGAGATTGAAGGACATAGTTTGTGACTTCCAAATGCCTTTCCAAAGTAATAAGCACCTGCATCACCACAAAATATTACCACTAAAAGAAAAACAATCCATTTCTTACCAAAAGGAAGCACTCTCAATAATATTACAAAAGAAAGACAAAGCCCCAAATAGAATATCCCCAATGCCAAAAAAGCCCAGTGCTTAAATGGTGATTTTAATTTAGAATAAGTAAATAAAATACTTATGATACTTAATACCAAACCAACATAAAGACTAAAAAAAATGTATGACTGTGATTCAAAAATACATGCTGTAACAATAGGAATTAATATAAGAATACTACCCCACAATCTCCAAAAATAAAGTTCTTTTTCATTAAAACAAAGACTACAATATTCAAAGGCAATAATAGCACTAGCAAAACTAACTACTACCTTAAAAGCTAATAAGCCAGCCCACCACACTACTACAAAAAGAAGAGGTGCTGCTATAAGGGCAGTTAATATGCGTTTTTTATGCATTTATCTACTTTTTCTCTACTAATTGATCACTTGTAAGGCCAAACCTACGCTCTCTTTTAGCATAATCATAAAGGGCATTTATAAGCTCTTTTTTATCAAAGTCTGGCCACAAAACAGATGTTATATAAAGTTCAGAATAAGCTGCTTGATAAAGCAAAAAATTACTAAGTCTTCTTTCTCCGCTTGTTCTTATAATAAGATCAGGGTCCGGGAGCCCCTTTGTATCTAAATAATTAGAAAAAAGTTCTTGGTTTATATCATTAATAGATATCTTTTTAGATTCAAAATCTTTAATAATCTTTTTTACTGCTCTAATAATCTCATCTCTTCCACCATAAGAAAGAGCAAGATTTAACACCATTTCTTTATTAGAAGCCGTTCTTTTTATAGTATCTTCTAGTTTTTTTCTGACCCAATCAGGAAGTCTAGCAATATCACCTATTGCATTAAGTCGAATATTATTTGAAAGCATAGTATTTAATTCATCTTCAAGGTAGTTATATAGTAATTCCATTAAAACATTTACTTCCTTTTTGGGTCTATTCCAATTCTCAGTAGAAAAGGCATAAAGGGTTAAAACCTTTATGCCAATCTTTCTGCATTCAGTTACAATCTCTTTTACTACTTGGACCCCTTTTTTATGACCAAAAACCCTAGGAAGTCCCCTTTTTTTAGCCCACCTACCATTGCCATCCATTATGATGGCTATATGATGAGGTAACCTAGTAGGATCAATCTTAAGATTACCAGACAAAACTAAAACTCCATAATCTCTTTTTCTTTAGCAGAAACGAGTTCATCTACCTTTTTAATAAATTTATCTGTAACTTTTTGTACCTCATCTTGAAGTCTAAAGAATTCATCTTCAGAAATCTCTTTATCTTTTTTCTTTGTCTTTAGTTTATCCATTTCATCACGTCTTATGTTTCTAATAGCTACTTTACAATCTTCTCCCATCTTCTTTACAAGTTTAACAAGCTCTTTACGTCTTTCTTCTGTTAGAGGCGGAATGCTTACTCTTATAAGTTTACCATCATTTGTAGGAGTAAGGCCTAGATCAGATTTTAAAATAGCCTTTTCTATCTCAGGAAGTACATTTGCATCCCATGGCTGAATTGTTATTAATCTACTTTCTGGTACAGTAACTGATGCAACTTGATTTATAGGCATTAAGGTACCATAGTAATCAACTTTTATACCATCAAGAAGGGCAACAGATGCTCTCCCTGTCCTAACTCTTGAAAGCTCCTTTTTAAAGGTTTCTATTGTTTTATTCATCCTTTTATTAGTCTCATCTATAACAGGATCTTTCATAACTACTCACCTCCTCCTTTAACAATACTTCCTACTGCCTCACCAAGAACAGCCCTTTTTATATTACCTTTTATTTTCATATTAAACACAATAACAGGAAGCCTTGCATTCATGGCAAGAGAAATTGCAGCGGTATCCATAAAAGCTAATTGTCTTTTTATTACTTCTTCATAGGTAAGAGAATCAAATTTCTTGGCATTAGGATTTTTTTCTGGATCACTATCATATATGCCATCAACTTTTGTAGCTTTAAATAATACTTGTGCATTTATTTCTAACGCCCTTAAAGCTGCAGCAGTATCTGTAGTGAAAAATGGATTTCCCGTACCAGCTGCAAAAATTACTACCCTTCCCTTTTCTAAATGTTTTAGTGCACGAGCACGAATAAAAGGTTCTGCAACCCGACCTATTTCTATAGCAGAAAGGACCCTTACTGGAACATTGACTCTTTTAAGAGCATCTTGGAGTGCTAAAGCATTTAAAACAGTAGCAAGCATACCCATTTGATCCGCACTTGCTCTGTCCATACCTTTTGCAGCTCCAGATATACCTCTAAAAATATTACCACCACCAACTACAAGCCCTATCTCTACCCCTAACTCCTGAACAGATGCTATTTCTTTAGCTATCTCATACATTACACTAGGGTCTACTCCATAGGATTTATCACCTAAAAGAGCCTCACCACTTATCTTTAAAAGGATCCTCTTATAGGCCGGGTCAGTAGACATTTACTCCTCCTCAGCACCTACTTGATATCTAACAAACCTACGGATTGTAATATTCTCTCCAAGTTTTCCTATGAGTTCGTTTAATAAATCTTGAATAGTTATATCAGGATTTTTTACAAAAGGCTGCTCTAATAAGCATACTTCTTTATACATCTTTTCTAATCGACCCTGAACAATCTTTTCTATAATGTGCTCTGGTTTTCCTGTTTCTTTAGCTTGATTAATAAGAATTTGCTTTTCTTTTTCAACAAAATCTTCAGGTACATCTTCTCTTCTTATTGCAACAGGATTTGTCGCAGCTATCTGCATTGCAATATCTCTAGCAAATTCTTGGAATTGATCTGTCTTAGCAACAAAATCTGTTTCACAATTTACCTCAACTAAGACCCCAAGTTTTCCACCTGCATGAATATATGATGCAACAATACCCTCTGCAGTAGCTCGTCCTGCCCTTTTAGCAGCAACAGCAAGCCCTTTTTGTCTTAACCATGCAATAGCCTTTTCCATATCTCCCTGAGACTCTTCTAAAGCCTTTTTGCAATCCATCATGCCAGCTTTAGTACGTTCTCTTAACTCCTTCACCATTTGTGCGGTGATCTTACCCATAATTTATATCCTCCTAAGAAGTTAAAATAATTTTATATTTTTCTATGTACAAACATAACGGGCCAAATGGCCCGTCCTTATATTTATATAATTAAAAAAAGAAAGTAATCTATATGTCTAAAAATAAATTAGCTTGCACTTTGCGGTTGCTCTGTAGGAACTTCTTCTGTAACTATCTCAACTTTTTCTTTTACATCTTTAGGTTCAGAAGAATCGCCTCCCTCTTCCTTTTCATGACTGGCAAGAGATTCCTCGTATTTACTTCTTCCTTCAAGGCAGGCATCTGCAATCCTTGAAGTAATAAGCCTTATTGCCCTAATAGCATCATCATTTCCAGGAATAATATAATCAATTCCATCTGGATCACAATTTGTATCAACAATTGCAACAACTGGTATATGAAGCTTATTTGCTTCCCTTACTGCAATTTGTTCTTGTTTAGAGTCTACTACATAAATTGCATCAGGAAGCCTATCCATATCTTTTATACCACCAAGGTTTCTCTCTAATTTTTGACGCTTTCTATCGAGCTTTAAGACCTCTTTTTTGGCAAATCTTTCTATTGTACCATCTTCAAACATAGCTTCCAGACGTTTTAATTTATCTACGCTCTTTCTTATAGTGACAAAATTAGTAAGCATTCCGCCTAACCATCTATGGTTTACATAAGGCATACCACAGCGAGTTGCCTCTTCAACTATAGAATCTTGTGCCTGTTTCTTAGTACCTACAAAAAGAACTGTTCCACCCTTACTTGTAAGATCTACAATAAATTCATAAGCTACCTTAAAAAGTTTAACAGTTTTTTGAAGGTCTATAATGTAGATACCATTTCTTGCCCCAAAGATATAGGGTTTCATCTTTGGATTCCAACGGCGGGTCTGATGCCCAAAATGGACACCAGCCTCAAGAAGCTGCTTCATAGTTACGTAGGCCATAATTCCTCCTTCTACTGGTTTTTCCTCCGCCCAACTTAAAAATATCCCTCAACCCCTTAAAATATAAAGGGCACCTAGGACAAAAGTTGAGCGTGCGTATTTTATACTTTTTAAAGAAATCGGCTCTTTGTACCACTAGAAAAGTATTTTGGCAATATTTAGGGATAAAAAATTTTTATAAAAATCAAATCCTCTTATCTTTCAAATAGCTTGAGCAAGGCTAAAGACCTTTACCTCTTTTGCCCCAGCATTTAATAATTCTTTGCAACATTCATTTATTGTAGCCCCTGTTGTTACTACATCATCTACTAATAGTATTGTTTTTGATCTTATTTTATCTTTTTTTCTCACCTTAAAAGCACCGACTACATTTTTTAATCTCTCTTGTTTCTTTAGTCCCATCTGATGTGGTGTATTTCTTGTCCTTAAAAGAGCATTAAAAGATATTGGAATATTTTTAAAAATCCTCTTTGCTATTAAACTTGCCTGGTTAAACCCTCTTTGTCTAAGCCTTTTGGGATGAAGAGGTACTGGTATAACAACATCTGAATCCAATATATCAAGATTAAATTCTAACGTATTAAATACATCAATTAGTGCTGAAAACGAAAGAAAATCATAAAAATACTTAAAAGAAATAATAAGCTCTTTTACTGCAGCAGTATAGCAAAAGGGAGAACGTTTTATTGAATAAAGAGGCGGATGTAATATACAGTTTCCACATATATGGTCATCTTGATTCTTAGAGATAAAGGGCAGCCCACATATACTACAAATTGGATGCGATATAAGCTCTATAGAGTCTAAACATTGGGTGCAGAGTCTTGATGAATAATCTTTTAAAGGAATCTTACAACATATACAAGAATTAGGGAAAAGAAGCTCCTTTAAAGGAATAAAAATATCAAACATAATTTAAAAATAGACTCCACACCCAAGTTTAATTAGACAAGAGATTTTATCTCATCTGCTACCCTTTGAGCAAATTCTGAACACTTGACCTTTGTTGCACCATCTATTTGACGGGCAAGATCATAGGTGACATGTTTTTTACAAATAGCAGCCTCTAATCCCTTGTGAATAAGATCTTTTGCCTCTATCCAACCAATATATTCAAGCATCATAGCTCCAGATAATATAAGAGAGCTGGGGTTTACTTTATCAAGCCCTGTATATTTAGGGGCAGTACCATGTGTTGCCTCAAAAACAGCATAGCCATCCCCAATATTTGCCCCAGGAGCCATACCAAGACCACCTACCTGAGCAGCTAATGCATCAGACATATAGTCCCCATTTAAATTAGGAAGGGCTAATACATCATACTCTGCAGGTCTTAAAAGTACTTGTTGAAACATTGCATCAGCAATCCTGTCTTTTATAACAATCTTTCCTTCAGGTACATTACCATCATATTTATCCCAAAGTTCCTGCTCTGTAATTGTTTGATCAGAAAACTCTTCTTTTGCAAGCTCATAACCCCATGTCCTAAAAGCACCTTCTGTATATTTCATAATATTACCTTTATGGACCAAAGTGACACTTTTTCTATTATTTTCTAAGGCATATTTGATAGCCTTTCTAACAAGTCTATATGTCCCAAACTTACTTATTGGTTTTATTCCAATACCTGAGTCAGGCCTTATGCTTTTTCCCATCTCATTTTCTATAAAAGAGATTATCTTTTTTGCCTCTTCTGTCCCTGCCTCCCATTCTATACCTGCATATACATCTTCTGTATTTTCCCTAAATATTACCATATCAACCAACTCAGGATGTTTTACAGGACTGGGAACACCATTAAAATACCTAACTGGCCTTACACAGGCATATAGATCGAGTTCTTGCCTAAGTGTAACATTTAAACTTCTTATACCACCACCAACAGGAGTAGTAAGAGGGCCTTTTATTGCAACTACATGTTCCTTAATAGAAGATAGAGTCTCCTCAGGAAGCCATTTACCTGTTTCATTATATGCTTTTTCACCTGCTAACACCTCTTTCCAATGTATCTTTCTCTCTCCTTTATAGGCAGCTTCTACACTAGTGTCTAAAACAAGCCTTGTAGCTTTCCAAATATCTGGGCCAATACCATCGCCTTCGATAAAAGGAATTATTACATTGTTTGGAACATTAAGTGTATTATCTGAATTAATAGTGATCTTTTGAGGAGTATCAGACATAAAAAAACCTCCCTTTTAAATTTTTTTTCGAAACACACTGGCTAAAGCTATAAAAACAACCGCCTTGAGTCAACAATAAACTTTTTTGTATACCATATATTATAATTGTGCCAATTATGCATCTATTGTACAAAATAAAAAACTAACTTTACAAATAATAATATATCAAGTATTATTGGTGTTTACTTAAAAAGTTTAGTTTTTACCTATAGAAAAAACTTATTATAAGGATAGGAAAAATGACAAGAAGAGAATTTATAAAAGCACTTTTAGCATCTGCATCAATAACAGGTATATACCCTACACTTTCATATGCAACCTCTCTAAATTTAGGTAAAAAATATATAAACGGAGCTACACCAATAGTAACTGGCTGTATGTGGTGTCAAGCAGGTTGCACAATGATCGTCTATATAAAAAATGGACGCATAGTACACATAACTGGTAATCCTGATGATCCAGTAACTAAAGGCAAAATATGTATAAAACCATTAGGCACGCTAGATATACTTAATTCGCACAAAAGGCTTAAATACCCCCTAAAAAGAATAGGAAATAAATTTGTAAAACTCTCATGGGAAGAAGCCTTAGATGAAATATCCTATAAGCTAAAGGAAATAAAAGAAAAATATGGCCCTGAATCTCTAGGGATATGGGCATCTGGTAGAAGTGCATTTGATGGAAGACTTGTAAGTAAGGCATTTTCTAAACTATATGGAACCCTTAACTGGGAAAAAACTGGTCCTTTTTGTAACTACTCAGCCAAAATTGCAGGCATTACTACTACAGGGACAAGACATGTCCCTTGGATATACGAAGATGGTGATTTTTACAGTGCAGATCTCTATATATTTCTTGGCAGCAATATGCCAGCAACAAGGCCTCCAATATTTATAAACCTTAAAGAAGAAAAACAAAAAAGAGGATGTAGATTTATATGTATAAACCCCAAAAAGTCAGAAATAGTAGATAAAACTGACTGGTGGATACCTATTAGGCCTGGAACAGATATGGCCTTAGCACTTGGGATGATCCACTATATTATCTTAAACGGACTTGAAGACAAACGTTTTATAAATGCCCATACCAAAGGCTTTAAAAGATTTAAGGAGGAGGTATTAAAATATAATTATAATATAAAATGGGCATCTAAAATTACTGACATACCTGAAAAAGACATAAAAAAATTAGTACATGAATATATAAGTACTCCCAAGGCTATTATTATCGCCAATACAGGCATAAGCCATCATACAAATGCTGTTCAGACCCACAGGGCATTTTATTTCTTAACAGCTATTACTGGACACTTTGGTTACCCCGCTACAGGTTATGGCTGCTTAAATAATGGCGGCAGTAAAATCGGCTCATTTCCTTTACCTAAAGACAAACTCCCTAAGCCAAAAGCATCTTTAGGCAAAAATCCTGTTAGATGGCTAGAATCAATAGAAGATGACTCCTATCCCTATAAACTACATGCCTTAATATCAACAGGAAGCCCTATCACCCAGTGGCCAGAACAAGAAAAGATACGATATCTAATAAAAAAATTAGACCTTAGTGTATGGAACGGGATTGTACCAAGTGTGAATATTTATCATTTTAAATACATATTGCCTGCAGCCACGTGGATAGAAGCTGGAGGTATTGCTCCAGTGTCTGACGATAGCCGCTTTGCTCTGGTTCCAAAGCTAATAGATCCTCCTGGTGAGGCAAAACCAGATAGATGGTGGTGGATAAAACTTGGGCAAAAAATGGGTTGGAAGGACATTTTTAGAGATGAGCTTACAGATTACCAAAAACTCATAGACTATTGCTGTTCAAGATTCGGCTTTTCTATAAAAGATTTTCTTGCGGATAAAAATCATGCAATAAGAGCCCCTAAAGGAAGAAAGACCCTATTTTTAAACGGAAAATTTAAGACTAAGTCAGAGAAATTTTTGTTTGTGGATGATGAAAGAAAATTTAGTGCTTATGGCTTAACATGCTTTCCTAAATTTTATCTTGATCCTGACTTGGCTAAAAAAGGAGAGGAGACAATCTCTTATAAAAAAGAGCTAGTACTTTCTCCTTTTCAAAAAAACAAATGTTATACAAAGCCTGTAACTATTTCTAAAAGACATTCCCAAAATGATTTTACTTTAAATCTTATTACAGGAAGACCGGGCCCGTCTATTATGGGTGATGCAACCCATTGGTCAAAACTATTAAGTGATTTAGCACCTAATCAAGTGTGTATAATACATCCAGAGACTGCCAAGAAATACGGCATTAATCACTCAGGTAAAAACATCCACATAATTTCACCATATGGAAAAACTACATCTGTTACCCTTATTTCTAAAAACATAAAAAAAGATACGGTATTTGTACCTTATTCCTATGGAGTAAAAGAGCCCTTTTCTCACTGGAAATCTATAAATTTTGTTACTAATCAAAATGCACTGTGTCCTATATCTGGTCAAGTGGCTTTTAAAGGGATAAAAGTAGATATTAAAACTCTATAAGAGGTGTAAAATGAAGAGATTAATCATAATAATTTTAGCACTTATATCTATATCTTTCTGTATAAATAAGACTTCATTTGCATCAACAAGACTATATACCATAACTTATAATTTTAGCCTTGATAATAAACTAAAAAATAAAAGTATAGATATCTGGATGCCCTTTCCACCAGAGCTTAAAGAACAATCTGTAATAGAAGTTAAAATTAAACCTAAAGATATATCAAAAGACTTAAGATATAATTCAATATATGGAACACCTATATTACATATAAAAGCTAGGAATAAAAGATATATAAAAGTAACATATGTAGTACTTAGAAAAGAATTGAAAACTAGTAAATTAACATCTAAACAAATAAAAACTTATAACTCTCATATATTATTTAAACAATTTACATTTATTCCATCAGATCCGATCATAAAAAGATTAATACACCAAATGGCATTAAAAATCATTAAACATGATTTAAATGAGATGGACAAGGTACATGACATATACAAATTTATTATAGATTATTTAAATAT
>JAMONC010000028.1 GCA_027066725.1 Desulfobacterales bacterium | reverse complement strand
TTTCATTTTACATATAAAATCTTACAATACCATAAAGAGGCCTTAGTGCACTAAAGTATAATATTTGGTTTACATATAACCAAAATAAAATCTTTATTGTAGCTATTGTAACTGCACATAAAAAGAATAGGCAAATAAAACTCTTCTCCAATAAAGACCATGAGAGTATTCTGTATTGTGTCCTTTTAGCTAGAGGATTAAACCCTCTACTTAATAAAGCATCTGCTACCTCTCTTGATCTTCTGATTGCACCGGCAAGTACTGGTATAGTAGTATATAATTCTGATTTAATAGTAGAAACGATTCCCTTTTTAAAAGGTTTATATCCTTTAAGTTTCATTGAAATTCTTACATTTTCTAATTCAGATGCGAATATTGGTAAAAATCTTATAGCAATGATTGCCAAAAAAGAAATTGTATAAGGAATTTTTAGAGATATTAATCCTAAAAATAGATCATCCACAGAGGTTGATATACAAAGTGCAGATCCACTTAGTAGACATGCAGCAAATCTTAATGATTGAACAAGTCCGTAGAAGAGTCCTTGTACATATACATAGAGTCCACCTAAGTGTAGACTTCCTATATTAATGGGAGGAATAATAGTAAATAGTATAGTACGAGGAAATGCCTGATAGAATATACCTTGACTTATAATAACTCCCCAACAGGTAAGAACTACAAACAATAATATCATCCGTAGTTGTTTTAACTGAGGCTTTGATAATAAAAGAGCACAAAATGATAAAAGAGCAAGAATTCCTAGAGTAATTGGATGATCAAGAGATATTGCTAAAAGTGAAATAGAAAACGTAGCTAAAAGTTTTGTTCTAGGATCAAAGGTTAGATTTTTCATAACTTTCGATGACAAGTGTAATTTTAGGTTAACTCTTATTTAAAAATATTGTTTATTTTAATCTCTTAACAGATATTTCCTTTATGCCGACAAGTCAATCAGATTTTAAAAATAAAATTATATTGTATAAGGGAGGTAATATAATATGCGCTTTAATAGTATTAAGGCAAAGATTGGCATAGCCTTATGGGGGCTATTTATTGTTAATATTTTTACTATTTGCGCTACTTTTTATGCTCTTTCTAAACAACAGTCTATGGGAGACATAATAAACATAGCGGGTAAGCAGAGGATGCTTTCTCAGAGAGTAACTAAGCAACTATTAAACTATGTAAGTACAGGAGATCCTATTTATCTCCAGAAAATAGAAACCACATCTCAAAAATTTTCTGAAGCTTTAAATACCTTAAAAAATGGTAATAAAATTATAAAAAAAGTAACAAATCCTAAAGCTGTAGAAGCTCTAAATAAATTAATTAGTCTCTGGAATCCATTTTTGGATCACTTAAATGATATATTAGAAATTAAAGATTTAAACAATCCGAAAGTTAAAGAAGCAATTAATTATATTAGACAATATAACGATGACATACTAAAGCAAGCTAATATTTTAACAAATATATATGCACAAATTAGTACTTCTTATATAAAACATCTCAAATTATTTCAATTAATAATGTTATTTATTGGTATTATGTTTATGGGATTTGGTACATGGATTGTAAGTAAAAAAGTTATTAATCCTATCTTAGATATAATACCTACTGTGAAATTAATTTCTAAAGGTGAATTGACACAGCGTATCAATATAAAAGCTGATGCAGAATTAAAAGAATTAATTAATTCTATTAATAATATGGTTGATAATTTAGTAAGTCTTGTAAATGATATTAAAATAAATGCAAAAGATGTAGCACAATCTTCTCATAGCTTAAAAGATATTGGTGAGGAAGTTGCTAAAACAGCAGATATTATGGAATCTACCGTTACAGAAGTTGCAGAAGTGGCAGAGATAGTAAATGATAATATTCAACAAGTATCTATGGCAACACAAGATTTACAGACAGCTGCAGATGAAATTGCTAAAAGCGTTGCAGAAACAGCTAAAATTACTAATGATGCCCAGTCTAAAGCTCAGGCAACCAATGAAGTTATTAAACGTCTAGGAGAGAGTTCAGATAAGATAGGTAATATCATGAAAGTTATTACAACTATTGCGGAACAGACTAATTTATTAGCTTTAAATGCTACTATAGAGGCAGCTAGGGCAGGAGAAGCAGGAAAGGGATTTGCTGTTGTTGCTAATGAGGTGAAAGAACTTGCTAAGCAGACTGCTGAAGCTGCTACAGAAATTACCAATATGATACAGACTATTCAAGGTGACACAAAAGAAGCTGTTGATTCAGTAGAAGAAATTACAGCTATTGTGGCTAATATTAATGATCTTGCAAACACAATAGCTAGTGCAGCGGAAGAACAAACAGCTACAGTATCTGAAATCACTAATAACATAACAGATGCAGCTTCTAAGGTTGAAGAAGTTAAAGAGAAATCAAATGCTACACGGGCAAAAGCTGAGGAGACAGTCACAATTGCTGCTAAAAATCTTGAGGCTTCTAACAGTTTGTTTAAACTCTCTGAAAGATTATTAGAAATGGTTAAAGCATATCGTACCTAGATTTTCTAAAAAGAGACTAGGTATAAAGGGGCCATATCTTACCCCAAACTCTGTATATTTCAGAAATGTTGGGTAAGTAATGTGGCCCTTTTATTTTATGATTTTACCTTGTTTTTGCAAACAAAGTACGGTATCGTCTAGTCAGAAAGATTTGAGGAGGGCATATAGTAATGGAAATAGGTGATTTAAAAGTCCAAGAAATTATGAGTAGATCAGTTTTTACAGTGCCGTTAGATGCTAGCTTGGATAATATTTTAAATGAAATGCTCAGTAATAATATTAGTGCAGTAATTGTTGTAGCACCAAATGGAGAGTTTATGGGAGTTGTTAGTCGTTCAGATATTATTAAGGCTTTATCTCAATATAGAGATAAAGTATTTAATTTAACAGCTGAAGACATTATGTCCACAAAACCAATTAGAGTAGATGGTGATACTTCTATAAAAGAGGCGGCAGCCATTATGACTAAAAATAAAGTTCATAGAGTATTGGTATTGACTTCTCATCTTGGCAAATTACTTCCTGTTGGAGTATTATCTGCGATTGATATTGTAAAACAGATCAAATTTTGAGAGAAAATCTTGTAGAATCATTTCTGTTATCTTAATAAATTCAAAATATAGAATTGATTTTTCCGTTGTATAAGCAATATGTCTTATATATCTAAAAGATGGTTCATTATAAATTAGATTGTTATTTAAAAATTGAGGGACGTTATTTTTATACAATAGAGTAAACTTTTTATTTTTTATCTCTATTTCCTTTTCCTTGAACTGATTATTTTGTTTTATAGAAATGTTATAATTATTTTCTATGAGATGAAATTCCTCTGAATGTATCTTATTCTTATCTTCTAAATAAAATAGAATTTTTAGGTTGTCTTTATGTCCTATAGCCATTGCAATGGGCCAATAAAGAAGGCTATGTCTTGGGAAAAGCCTTAATATCGCCTCTACTTTTTTAAATCCATCAACCAAGTACCTTGCGGAAAAGCCTAGTACACCACCAAGCCATGTATATTGGGAATCTTTGGCATTTAGACCTTCTTCTAGTATCTTTGAAATTTTTCTACTAAAAGAGATATTCTTTTTAACTCCCCATTGATAGATAAGTATTAAAATTATAGAAAAAAGGATTAATAACCAGAATAATCTAGAATCTAAATACATCTTTTGTCCACTTAGATGCTATATCTATAAGTTTTTCTCTATCTATTGTGTCTTTACTAAATGAAACCTCTTTATATTTTAGTTTATCTTTATAGCTAAAGAGTTTACTATTTAAAGATCTATCTTCTAGCTTTTTATTTAGTACTATGACATCGATAGTTATATTTAATTTTTTTAATGATTCTATTATTCGTTTCCCTTCTGCAATAGATAATTCATCTGGGTTTATAATTAAAATATAGTGAGTAATATCTTTATTTAAAAATATATCAACAAAAAAGTCCATTTGTTTTTGTTGAGTTATAAGCTCAGTTAATACCTTATCTTCATTATCAATATAGCTTTTTACCTTAGAGATTTGACATCCTTTTACATGGGTAACCATTTTCCTTCTATCAATAATCTTTTCTCTCCATGACTTGAGCTCTTTTATCCATCTTTTTGTAATAAATGGTAGTCCTAATATCCTTAGGGTTAAAGCAGTAGGA
>JAMONC010000027.1 GCA_027066725.1 Desulfobacterales bacterium | reverse complement strand
TACCTGTAAGACGCAAAAACACATCCTCCAGATTAGATGGGCGCCTAATCCATTTAGGGAATTCTTTAATAATTTTTTCAACTACCTTAGCTCGTTTATTATCTTTTGGATATATATAAAGCCTTTGAGGAGATCTATCTACTGCTATATCACACTGTGAAAATTTTTCTAATAGATTTTCTATTCTTATTTCAGATGAAAGCTCTAGTTCAAATACCTCTGGGCCAATTATTTCTTCAATTAGTTTTTCGGCATTTCCTTGAACAATAATTTTACCTCTGTTTAATATGATTAAATTATCGGATAATCTTGATACTTCTTCCATATAATGGCTTGTAAGTAGCATAGTGGTGCCTCTTGCTTTTAGCCTTTCAAGCCTTTCCCATATAAGAAGTCTTGCTTGAGGATCAAGTCCAATGGTTGGTTCATCAAGTATTAAAAGTTCTGGTTTGTTTATAAGCGCCCTTGCAAGGATTATACGTCTTCTTTGCCCACCAGAAAGATTTGATATTACTTCATTTTTTCTTTTGTATAGGGCAAAAAAATGTAAGAGTTCATATGCCCTTTCTAAAGCTATTTTTTTCTTTATATTAAAATAAGAGGCATATATAACCAAATTTTCTATAACTGTTAAATCAGGATCTAAGTTATCAACTTGGGGGACAACTCCTACTTTTTTCTTTATTTTTTTTAGATCGTTAGGTACAAAATGATTAAATATCTCTATTGTACCAGAGGTTTTTTCTACTACACCAACCAGCATATGTATGGTCGTGGTTTTACCTGCTCCATTTGGACCTAATATAGCTAAGCATTGTCCTTTTAATATAGAAAAACTAATGGAATTTACTGCTATTCTTTTACCAAATCTTTTAGTTAAGTTTTTAACGGTAAGTATTATATTATTAGATATATCTTTATAGAGATTTTCCCCTTCTTGATACTGCAAGGTGTTTTTTATCCCTTCATTTTTTGTTTTTTTATATAATTTTTCTATTTTTAGCCATGTTCCATGCCATATAGGAGGCTTCTATAAGACTAGTTGGATCTGCTAGATTTTTACCACTTATATCATAGGCTGTTCCATGATCTACAGAGGTTCTAATAAAAGGAAGGCCTAATGTCACATTTACTCCGTCTTTAAAGTGTAAAAGTTTTAAAGGTATAAGTCCTTGATCGTGATATTGACAAAGAACAACATCAAATTCTCCATTTACTGCTCTATAAAATATTGTATCAGGAGGGAATGGCCCTTTTGCATTTATTCCCATCTTTTGAGCATTTTTTATAGCAGGTTCTATAATTTCTATTTCTTCTTGTCCAAACATCCCATTTTCACCAGCATGGGGATTTAAGCCACATACTGCTATCTTAGGTTCTTTTATTCCCATATCTATTTTAAATGAGAGATTAATAAGAGATAATAAGTCAATAATTTTTTCTTTAGAAATGAGCTTAGGCACTTCTTTTAAAGGTGCATGAATAGTAACAAGTACTACTTTAAGTTTTTTACCTGCAAGCATCATAGCATATTTTTTTGTATTACTAAAATGGGCAAGTATTTCTGTATGGCCAGGGAAGTTAATGCTAGCATATTTAAGTCCAATTTTGCTTATTGGAGCTGTAACAATAGCGCATATCTTTTTAGAAAGGGCAAATTCAATAGCTTTTTTTATATAAGTATAAGAAGCTTTTCCTGTTATTTTATTTGGCTTTCCTAATTTAAGTTGATTAATATCTAGTCTTGTAACAGATATTACATTTACTTTGTTAGTAATAATATGTTCTGGACTATCTACTTCCACTATTTTTAAATCTAAGTTAAGTAACTTTTTTGTATAGTTAAGTATATTTATATCGCCAATTATAAGACAACGCTCTATTAAATCTTTTTTTTGATTAAGTGCTTTAAGTATTATTTCTGGACCAATTCCAACAGGGCAACCCATTGTAATTCCAAGTCTTAGTGATTTCATATACTAGACCTCAAAACCTTTTTGGGCTCTTTTAATAAAGAGACTGTTCCTGATATTAATCGATAAACTATTCCATAAGACTCAAGCATTAAAGCTCCATTTTTATCAATACCTTTTGCGATACCTCTTATGCCATCTTTAGAGATATAATTTTGTGTATCCATGAAAACAGGCGATATAACTTCTATATATTTATTATATAAAAAGTCTCTTTTTAAAAAGTTAGTAACTATGTCAGTTCTTTTTTCTTTAAGGTTTAATAAATAAAACCATATGTTATTACATATTGGGTTTACTAGTTCTCCAGAATTAATAACTACACCTGTCTCAGTTAAAATATCTGTAGCAGGATTTATATGTTCAATCTCTTTAGGGTGATATGTTAAATTAATACCAATTCCACATATAATTCTATTTATTAATCCATGATATCTTGTCTCACATAGTATGCCGCCTAATTTTCTATTATTTAGATATATATCGTTAGGCCATTTAAGCTTTATATTAATATCTTTGTTACTTATTTTTTTAATTCTATCTTCAATTGCTTTAGAAACACTTATACCTGTAACAATCGGAATAAGGTTTTGTAATTCTTTATTAACATCTGGTAAAACTATAGATAAAAATAATCCTTTATTCTTGAGAGATATCCAATTATTACCTTTTCTTCCTCTACCTTTGGTTTGTTCTGAAGCAAAAAAAGCCTGCCATGGTCTTGGGTCTTTTAAGAGTTCATATTTTGCAAGATCATTGGTAGAGGTAGTAGTACAAATCCAAACAACCTTTCTGGGGATTCTATATAATTTTAATGGATTAGTTTTCATTTTTAGTTAATACCACACAGTCTGGAGTTCCTTCTTCTTTAAGATAAACATTTACATGTTCTTTTGAAGAAGTCTTAATAGAAAGACCAACATAATCTGGTTGTATTGGAAGTTCTCTTCTCCCTCGATCTACTAAAACAGCTAGTTGTATTCTTTTAGGTCTGCCCAAATCTGTAAGTGCATCGAGTGCTGCCCTGATTGTACGCCCCGTATATATTACATCATCTACAAGTATAATATCTTTTTGATCTACAGGAAAAGGTATTTCAGTTTTTCTGACTATAGGATGTTGTGTTAATCTACTCCAATCATCTCTATATAGATTTATATCGAGAATTCCAAAGGGAAGCATGACGCCTTCTATAGCAGCAATACGTTGTCTAAGTCTTTCTGCTAAATATACTCCGCCAGTTCTAATACCTATAATTGCTAGGTCTTTTATGCCCTTAGAGTGTTCTATTATTTCATGAGCCATTCTAGTAAGAGCTCTGTCCATCTCTTGAGCATTTAAAAGTATTTTTTCATTCTTAGTCACATCTTCCTCCTGTAGCCCTTTTGAAAATAAATATAAGATTTTTCATTAATGTAAAAAAGATGTAATTGCAAGAGAAAAGCAGATTGAAAGGAATAAAAGATAAAAAAGAAAGAAAATGATTATATAAGACTATTTATCCTGTATGTCCAAAGCCGCCTTCTGCCCGTTGCGTTTCTGGTAATTTTATTACCTCTTCCCAATATATCCGGGGACAAGGAGATAAAACCATTTGGGCTATTCTGTCACCGCGTTTTATTGTAAAGGACTTTGAACCAAGATTTATTAATCCAACTTTTATTTCTCCTCTATAATCAGCGTCTATGGTACCTGGTGCATTTACTATAGTTATCCCATGTTTGATAGCAAGTCCACTTCTTGGCCTTATTTGAATTTCATATCCTTTAGGAATTGCTACACAAAATCCCGTGGGAATCAATTTTATTTCTCCAGGTTCTATTGTAAGTTCTTCTTTTATAGCAGCAAAGATATCTGCTCCTGAAGCATAACTAGTCATATATTTAGGTAAAGGAAGGTCTTTTGCATTAGATAATCTTAATATTTGTACTTTGATCTTCTTGATATTGTGGTATGGATATGTCATTTTGTTTTTGTCTCCATGTAGTTTTTGAATAATCTATGATATCCTGCAGAATAACCAATTGTTTTTCTTTAATAGGACCTAAAGTTACAAGACAAAAACCTTTTTGAATAATTTCTTTAGCAGTAGTTTTTATATCATCTATTGTAATAGATTCAATTTTTTCTAGTACTTCTTGTTCAGTTAAAAATTTATGAAAGTATATTTCATTTTTGGCAAGTCTACTCATCCTTGAATCAATATTTTCTAATGAGA
>JAMONC010000026.1 GCA_027066725.1 Desulfobacterales bacterium | reverse complement strand
TTTTTTTCTTATCAGGTATATTTTTTTTCTCTTTATTTTCTTGTCGACAACCAGTATTAAAATCTTCCTTAGGTAAAACAGGTTGTAAAAAATGTCATACGGTTATTCTTGATAAATATCATAAAGAACTTAAATGTACATTTTGTCATAAGGGAAACAATAAAGCCACAATTATAAATTTAGCACATAAGGATTTAATTTATCATCCTGCAGCACTAGAAAGTTTAAATTATACCTGTAAAAAATGTCATCCAATAGCTGTAAAAAATATATTCTCATCTAAACAAGCCACACTAACCGATGAAGTATCTTTGGTATGGAAAGCATTCTTCCCAAAGGAATACCCTCCAACTCTTAAAAAACTTATCTCCTTGGATAAAATAAATAAGCTCTCAAATATTCACAAGCTTGTAGCAGATCTACTTTGTAGAAGATGCCTAAGGTGTCATTTATACTCTAGTGGAGATAATTATAAAGCAGTTATGCATGGGCTGGGATGTGCTGCATGCCATATGTTACCTCTTAATGAAAGAAGTGCTCTTTACCACAAATTTTTAAAAATTGTACCTGATAAAAATTGTCTTACATGTCATCATAACAATTTTGTCGGATGGGATTTCTACGGTCGCTTTGATAAGGACTTTGATGAAGCATATAGATGTCCCCTTTTAAAAGGGGAAAATCCCTCTCGTCCATATGGAATTGAATGGCATGAAATGAGTAAAGATATCCATAGAAAGGCAGGATTTTCATGTATAACATGCCATATAATAGGCGCGTGTGGGCTTGGTATAAACAGCAAAAATAATGAAGTATTTTTTAAAGGTAAGGTATATACGTTACCTAAAAAACTTATAGGACAAAAAAACTTAAGTTGTCTTGATTGCCATCTTTATGCTCCCCCAAATTGGAGGCTCTCTGGTCCTCATTTAGACCAAAAGATAGTTGGTCATAGGCCCCAAGATATAAAAAAAGTTGCCTGTGGCTGTTGCCACGCAAAGTGGACTTTTATAGATATGGGGCGATATTTAAGCCTTCAGATATATCCAGATTATCAATCTTGGCAGTATCTAAAGGTGCAAGAATGTAGTGAGGTAGAAAATCTTATAAACCTTCACCTAAAATATCCAGGCTTAAGTCTAGAAGCCTATATGAAAAATCAATTCACTAATAAAAAAGAACCTGGAATATGGTTGGAGAGTTTTTATAAAAGAAGATGGTCTCCTGTTCCTATGGGATTTAACAAAAACGGTAAGTTAGTAGTAATTAGGCCATTATTAGACATTTATTTAAGTTATATTGATAAAAATGACAATATAGTATTCTCAAATCTACATCCTAAAACGGTATGGTTACCTTATACTCCACATACTATCTCTAAAGCAGATACCTTTAGGACACTTAAAATACAGGCATGGTTATTAGGTATCACCAAAAAACCATTAGGACTCAATATTATTAAAAGCTCTCAAATATTTTAGCCTTCTTAAGTGCCTTTGGGAAACGACAAAGAAGTCTATCTGGCTCAAGAAAAAGGGCGCAGCCCCATACATTAGATTCAACAGCTATTATTACATAGCCTGAAGATGTATCTATTTGATATTTAATTTCCCCTTGTGTAACTAAAGTACGTAACAAATCATAATCTATATTAAAAATATTTTTTTGAGCTAAATTACCAAACTTTTGTACTGCCCAAGTAGTTGGTTTAAGATAACCTGCAACATCTCTAATAAAGGGTATTCCTATATTTTGAATCCTTATAGACGAACACCTTAAAATATGCCTACTTTTTCTTATCAAATAAATTGTTCTGGAAGAAGCTGCTAATATATAATCAGCAAAAGTATCTTTTGTTATGCCAAATCTCTCTTCCAAATAGTTAAATATCTTTTGTTGCTCATTTGGGTTTAACCACCTTGGCCACGAAGAATCCCACTGAGTTGATAAAATGTGGGTAAAAACGTCTACATCTTTTACACCTTGAGTCATATTCTTTACCTTTAAACTCGGTAATTCCCTCAAAAGCTGTAACTTCTTTGGGAACTTCCCAAGAAATTATTTGGGCATTTCTTTTCTTTAATAAGTGAGTTATTACTGCCTCGTTTTCTTCAGGATTTATTGTACATGTTGAATATACTAAGGTTCCTCCTGGAGATAAAAGATCAAAAGCCCTTAGTATAAGCCCCTTTTGTATTGCAGGTAAATTTGTATTTCCCTGCTTTCTAAAATATATTTTTCCGTCTTCACTAATTCTATATTTACCCTCTCCAGAACATGGAGCATCAAGTAAGATCTTATCAAAATGAGTAAATAAAGGGAAATTTTCTCCTCTATAAAAAGTTACTACCGTATTAGTAACACCCAAGCGTTTAAGATTAGCGGTAAGAGCTGTCAAACGACTTATCTTTCTATCATTAGCTACAATAAGCCCTGTATCTCCCATAATTTGGGCAATAAATCCGGTTTTCCCTCCAGGAGCAGCACAAAGATCTAATATAAATTCATTATACCTTGGAGATAAAGCCAAGACAGGAAATGCTGATGAAAGCGCTTGTGGATAAAAAAAACCCATATAATAAGGAGCTAAATTACCTAGCTGCTCTTTAGTAGAAACTTTAAAAAAAGTCTTTAGGCCCGATATACCTACTGGAGCTAATTCAATATTGTATTTCCTTAATAACTCCTTAGCTTTTTTAATTGAAATTTTTAAAGTATTTATCCTTAAATAAGAAGGAAGTGGTCTAAATAAAGAAGAAATATATCTATCTGGTTCAGGAATAAAATTGAGATAAGATTTTATAGGCTCTGGTATTAAATGTAAATTATTCACTTTCTTGATAGGCAGGAAGTAAAATTATAACTTTTGTACCTTTACCTTGTTGGCTTTCTAATTTTATATGCCCTCCATACTGTTTTATAATTCCATAAACAGTAAAAAGCCCTAATCCTTGTCCACTTCCAAATGGCTTAGTAGTAAAAAATGGCTCAAAAGCCTTTTCTATAATTTCAGAACTCATACCAATACCTGTATCTGACACAGTAATAACTACCATATTATCTTTATTGATACTAGTAGAAATAGATATAATGCCTCCATTAGGCATAGCATCTTTGGAATTTTTTATAATGTTATCAAACACTTGATATAACCTTAATTCATTTGCTTTTATATAAAGAGGTTTATTAGATAATTTTAACCTAAATTTTATATTACTAGGAAAAGAGGTCTTAAAATTTTTTAATATTTGGTAAAGATATGAATTAATTTCTACTTTTTTAGAACTGAGATCCTCATAGTGAGAATATACTAATAGTTTATTAGTAGTTTCTGCTGCTTTACTAGAAGCCCTTAAGATAGAATCAAATATCCTCTCTAAAGAATCTCCCTTAAAACGTTCTTTAAGCATTTGTATATAACCTGAAATAGCAGTAAGTTGATTATTTAATTCATGAGCAACACCTCCAGCAAGCCTATGTATAGCCTCCATCTTTTGGGCTTGTCTAAGTTGTTCCTCCATCTTTCTTTGTTCAGTAATATCTATCCCAGTACCTACTACCCATTTAATTTTTCCATCTTCTTTAATAACATCATAAGACCAAACTACAAGCAGTCTCTTCCCATTTTTTGTCACAAGCTCTTTTTCTACAGACCCTGGCCTAGAATACCTCAATATGTCCTTAAAATGTTTTATAGCAAGCTTTACATTCTCAGGAGGCACCCATACTTGCCAAAACGGCTTATCTTTAACTTCAGATATTTTAACCGCTAATTTATCTTCTGCTGTCTTATTTAAATGGACAATACAACCTTCACAATTTAATACTACAACTAAAGCCTGAACTGTCTCTAATATTGTCTCTTTAAAAATAATTTCTCTTTTTAAAGACTCTTCAAGTTCAACTCTCCTGCTTATATCTTGAACTAAACAAAGTCCTCCAATAATGTTGTCTTCTTTATTTTTTAGTGGAGTTGCAATAACAGAAATCTGTAAGTCTTTTCCAGAAATCTCAGATCGATAATATCCTTCATAATAATATTCTTGCCCTCTTAAAACATTTCTAGCAATAGTACGAAGTGTCATATTCTGGGTCTTTAACATATTATAACCCATAAAGCGTTCCTTAGGCGCTTGAAAAATCTTAGGAATTTGATCATTACAATCTACAATATATCCAAACCTATCAACATAAATTAT
>JAMONC010000025.1 GCA_027066725.1 Desulfobacterales bacterium | reverse complement strand
CCCCTTTATCCTACAGATGTTGAATTTGCAATAAGGATACTTCAAGAAAATCCAAGCGCAAAACTTAGGGATATTTTCTTAGATAAACTTTGTATAGGACGGGGAAGGCGCGTAATTACGCCAAAGAGCCTTTCCCAAAAGCTATATGTTGAGGCAATTCGTTCTCATGATATAGTTTTTGGGATTGGTCCCGCTGGTACTGGAAAGACATATCTTGCTATGGCAATGGCAGTTTCTGCCCTTTTAAAAGAAGAGATCTCAAGAATTGTTCTTACAAGGCCTGCTGTAGAAGCAGGAGAAAAGCTTGGATTTTTACCAGGAGATCTAGCAGAGAAGGTGAATCCTTATCTTAGGCCTCTATATGATGCACTTTATGATATGGTTCCTCTTGAAAGGGCTGCAAGACTTCTTGATCAAGGGGTAATAGAGGTTGCGCCACTTGCTTTTATGAGAGGAAGAACTCTAAATCAAGCCTTTGTGATCTTAGATGAGGCACAAAATACTACATCTGAGCAGATGAAGATGTTTTTAACAAGGCTTGGTTATGATTCTAAGGCAGTAATTACTGGTGATATTACCCAGATTGACCTTCCTAATAAAGAGGGTTCTGGCCTAATTCAGGCCAAAAAGATATTATCGGGAATAAAAGGTATAGCTTTTATTGAGTTTAATAAGCAGGATGTTGTAAGACATAGACTTGTAAGAGAAATTATTGAGGCATACGAAAAAGCAGAAAGTTCTTCTTAGTTTTTTAAGACACTAAATACCAGAAAAATTAAATTAATTAGGGGAAAGGGAGAGAAGGTGGCGGTTTATTTAACTACTCGTTGTAGGGGTGGTGTTTATGCCCCTATTCTTATAAGAGCAGCTCAAATACTTTTAAATAAAAAGGGGTTAAAAAATTCTGAGCTTAGTCTTCTTTTGGTAGAAGACGAAGAAATGACAGAAATTAATGCCAAATGGCTTTCACGTCCATATACTACTAATGTCATTTCTTTTCCTCAACAAAGCCCGCCAATAAAGGACAATGAGCCATTGGGTGATATTGTAATATGTATTGATACTGCAAGGCGTGAAGCTCATCAGGCAGGCCAAAACCTTTATCAGCGTCTTGAGGCATTACTTGTCCATGGCTTTGCTCACCTTTTAGGAGAAGACCATGAACTTGGCGAGAAAGAAGCCCTTAGGATGAAGGCTGTTGAAGATGAGCTTTTAGATATTCTTAGGAAGGAGAAGGTTATGGCAGATCTTTGTGTAAATGTAGATCATGTAGCAACTATTAGGCAGGCAAGACTTGGTAAAGAGCCTGATCCTATCTATGCGGCTGTATTAGTAGAGCTTGCTGGTGCAGATGGAGTAGTAGTTCACCTTAGAGAAGATAGAAGACATATCCAAGATAGAGACTTAAGACTTTTAAGAGAGATTGTAAAAACTAGGCTTACTATGGAGATGGCTGCCACCCAAGAGATGTTAAAAATTGCCTGTGATGTAAAGCCTGATATTGTCACTCTTGTTCCAGAAAGGAGACAAGAGCTTACAACAGAAGGCGGACTTGATGTAGTAAAGTTTGAAAAAGAGATTGCTGATGCGGTTAAAAGATTAAATGATTCAGGTATTCCTGTAAGTATCTTTATTGATCCTGACTCATCTCAGATAGAGGCAGCGGCTAGGACAAAAGCTCAATGTATAGAGATACATACTGGTAGATATGCTGAAGCACAAACAGAAGAGGAAGAGGATAAAGAATTTGATTTAATAGTAGAGTGTGCAAAGCTTGCTAGAGATCTTGGATTAAGGGTCCATGCTGGACACGGTTTAGACTATAGAAATACACCTAGGCTTGTACCTGTAGCTGAGATAGAAGAATTTAGCATAGGACATTCTATTGTATCTAGGGCTATTTTTGTTGGTATGGAGCAGGCTGTAAAAGAGATGTTAAAGATTATTAAAGGTTGTTAGATGATAATTGGTATTGGTTCTGACCTCGTTTTAATTTCAAGAGTAGAAGATGCAATAAGGAGGTGGGGAGATCGCTTTATTGAGCGAGTCTTTTGTGAGGAAGAAATCCACTATTGTATAAAAAAACGAGATAGTGCTTCTTCTTTTGCAGCACGTTTTTCTGCAAAAGAGGCATGTTCTAAGGCACTTGGTACAGGTATAAGTCGTGGTATTAGATGGAAAGATATATGTGTAGTTAGAAAACAGGGACAAGCACCTACTATAGAACTTAGAGGTAAAGCTAAAGATATAGCCTTTAAGTTAGGTGTAAAAAATATTTATCTTTCTATCACACATGAGAAAGATTTAGCAATGACCATAGTGATTTTAGAGAAATAAATTGCTTAAGAATTTGTAAAAAAATAACGAAGGTAGTTTTAAGGGATTAAATTACAATTTTAATTTATCTTAAAAGTTTAAATTGTGTATCTAATAACAACTATAAAAAATGAAAGTTTTAGATGAGAACTTGTTCATTTTTTGTTGACAGAAATCTTATTTCATTGCTAGACTTTTAAAATGAAAGCAAACAGTAACTGTAAAACGTTGGTTAAAGTTATATATAACTTTAAGTATAAAGAAACAGGCTATATAAAACTTAATAGTGGTTAAATTTAACTAAATAGACCAATGGCTATTGGTCTTAATTTTTTTAGGACCAATGTCTTGGTTAAAGGAGCAACTAGGAGGATGAGTTATGGCAGACAAGCCATTAATACTGTGGTTCGATCAAATTACAATTAAAGATGTTCCGTTGGTTGGTGGTAAGAACGCTTCTTTAGGTGAGATGTATCAAAAGTTGGGTGAGAAAGGTGTTAAGGTTCCAAATGGCTTTGCTATTACAGCTGAGGCCTATAAATTATTATTAAAAGAAGCAGGGATAGAAGATGCAATTCGTAAGGCTCTAGATGGCTTAGATACCCACAACATTCCAGATCTTAGAAGAAGAGGTAAAAAAGTAAGGGAAATTATAATGAAGGCTAAGTTCCCCAAGGTATTAGAAGAGGAGATTATAGAAGCGTATAGAAATTTAGAGAAGGCCTATGGGGAAAATGTAGATGTTGCTGTTCGTTCTTCAGCAACTGCAGAAGACTTACCAGATGCTTCATTTGCAGGGCAACAGGAGACATATCTAAATATTCGTGGACCGGAGATGCTTATAGAGGCATGTCACAAGTGTTTTGCAAGCTTATTTACAGACCGTGCTATTTCATATCGTCATGATAAAGGTTTTGGTCACTTTGATGTATATCTTTCAATCGCTGTTCAAAAAATGGTAAGAAGTGACAGTGCTTGCTCTGGTGTTATGTTTACACTTGATACAGAAAGTGGTTTTGACAAGGTAGTGTATATTACAGGTGCATGGGGTCTTGGTGAAAATGTAGTTCAAGGTGCAGTAAACCCAGATGAATTCTACGTATTTAAGCCCACCTTAAAAGAAGGCTATAAACCCATTATCAGTAAAAGACTTGGTCTAAAACAAAAAAGGATGATCTATACTAATAATCCAAAATGTCCTGTAAGAAATGTCCAAGTAAGTAAAAAAGACAGAAATAGATATGTTCTTTCAGATGATGAAATACTTAAACTTGCAAAATGGGCTTGTATTATTGAAGAGCATTACGGAAAGTCTATGGATATAGAGTGGGCAAAGGATGGTGATGGTGAAAAGGTTGGAACAGGGGAATTGTTTATAGTTCAGGCAAGACCAGAAACTGTCCATTCTCAAAAGGATTCTAATTTCTATGAGACATATCATCTTAAAGAAAAAGGTGAGGTCCTCGTAACCGGAAAAGCTGTAGGTGCTAAGATAGGGCAGGGTAAAATCCATGTTATAGAATCTGTTAATGATATTACAAAATTCCGTGAAGGAGAGATCCTTGTTACAGACATGACTGACCCTGACTGGGAACCTATCATGAAGGTTGCAGCAGCAATTGTAACAAACCGTGGTGGACGTACTTGTCATGCTGCAATTATTTCAAGAGAGCTTGGAATACCATGTGTTGTAGGTACTGAAAATGGTACAAAAGTTCTAAAGAATGGTATGGATGCAACAGTGTCTTGTGCTGAGGGTGAGGAAGGAAAGGTATATAAGGGACTTCTTAAATATGAAGTTACAAGATTAGACTTAAGTGAGCTTCCTCGTACCAAGACAAAGATAATGATGAATGTTGGTATTCCAGAGCAGGCATTTTCCCAAGGGCAAATACCTAA